>CAMLOZ010000215.1 GCA_946481625.1 uncultured Haloferula sp.
ACGGTGCCGCGGATTGGAGCAAGTCCGTGCCGGTCGTCATCGGCGGCCACCTCGATAGCAAGGACATCCAGTCCTTCCGCTTCACCGGGGCGAACGACGGCGGTTCCTCGACCGGCGTGATTCTGGAACTCGCCCGGGTGCTGGCGACCGATCCGGCCGCGGCGGCTCAAGTCGAGCTGGTCCTCTTCGACGGCGAGGAGGCCTTCCTCTCCAGCCTCACGCATACGGACGGCCTCTACGGCAGCAAGCACTACGCGAAGGAACTCACGAAGCGCGCGTCGTGGCCCTCCGTCGGGGTCGTGCTGGATCTGGTGGGGGACAAGGACTACCCGATCCGATACAACCCCGATGCACCCAAGCGTTTCGCCGAGGCCGTGGAGACGGCGGCGAAGGGCACCGGCTTCGACCTGAAGACATATCCCGGACAGATCATCGACGACCATTTGCCGCTCCAGGGCGGCGGGCTGGAGACGCTCCACCTGATCGGGGATTTCCAGAGCATGCCCTACTGGCACCAGGCAGGGGATACCCTGGCGGTGATCGATCCGGAGGCGCTGGAGCAAACCGGCCGGGTCGTATTGCGGTTTTTGGCGGGACTTTGACCAAGGAGCGGAGCGTCTCGCGCCCCGGTCCGCTTCCACTTGCGGGTCGTCGGAATCGGCCGCCGGCGGACATGTACGATGGATTGAGGGCTTGCGCGGAAGCCGATTGGGGGCCAAGGGAGGGGCGTGGACCGCTGGTTTCTCATCGCTGCGACCGCCCTTGCCGCCGCGGGCGGGATCACCGGCATGTGGACGGTGCACCGGGGCACGCGCAGCCGTTGGACGGTGATCTGGATGATCGCGGTCTTCGTGGCGCAGCTCGGCTTCCTCTACTTCCGGGGCCAAGCGCGCGGGGCCTGCCCGCTGGTCGGGATCGGCGAGATCCTGGCATTCCTGAGCTGGTCGCTCACCTTGTTCTACCTCGTGGTGGGCCCGACCTACCGGGTCTCGCTGCTGGGGGTGTTCACGGCCCCGCTGGTGACGATCTTCCAGATCCTGGCGCTGCTGCCGGGCGTGTGGGATCCGAATCCCGTGCGGATTCCGGCGACCGATCCGTGGCGCGAGACGCACGCGGCGATGTCCGTGCTGTCCTACGGCGCGCTGGCGCTGGCGGCCGTGGCCGGAGTGATGTTTCTGGTGCTGGACCGCCAGTTGAAGGACCACCACCTGCAGTCCGGCCTGTTCCGGAACCTGCCGCCGGTGCGCGAACTTTTGAAATCGATGGTACGCCTCCTGTGGATCGGCGTGGTGCTGCTGAGCATCGGGGTCGTCGCGGGCTTCCTGATGCCGCGGCAGGGGGGCACGGCGCATCTGCTGGCGGCCTGCGCGGTGTGGATCGGCTATGCGCTCCTGCTCGGCGTGCGGCAGGTGCGGGGCCTGACTGGCCGCAGGACGGCCACGGTGGCGGTGTTGTTGTTCGTCGGTTCGCTTTCGGTTTTTGCCCTAGTCTGAATGGAACTCGTCTGCGTCGGCCTGAATCACCGCACCGCGCCCGTGGAGGTCCGCGAGCGCTTCGCCGTGCCGGCGGGGAAGCTCGGGGATTCAGCGAAGGAGCTGCTGGCGATCTCCGGGCTGGAGGAAAGCGTGGTCCTTTCGACCTGCAACCGCACCGAGTTCTACCTCGCCGGTGAGCACGCGGAGCAGGCGGCGGCTGAACTGCGCCGGAAGCTGGCGGCTGCACACGGTGCGGACTCCGATCCCCATTGGTACGAGCACCACCGCATCCAGGCGGCCAAGCACCTGTGCCGGGTCGTCAGCGGGCTCGACTCGATGGTCCTCGGCGAGACCGAGATCTTCGGCCAGGCGAAGGATGCCTACCGCCAGGCACTCGATGCCGGCGCGACCGCGGGCACGCTCAACCGCGTCTTCCAGCGCGCCTTCGGCATCGGCAAGCGGGTCCGGACGGATACCCGGATCCAGGAGGGTGCGACGTCCGTGGCGGGCGCGGCGGTGGAGCTGGCGGAGAAGATTTTCGGCAAGCTCGCGGGCTGCCGCGTGATCGTGATCGGCGCGGGCGAGATGAGCCGACAGACGGCGCAGGCACTCGTCTCCCGCGGGGCCTCGACGGTGTTCGTGACGAACCGCTCCTACGACAAGGCCGTGGGCCTCGCCGGGGAGATGGGCGGTCGTGCCGTCCACTTCGATGAATGGCAGGGCGTCCTCGCGGGCGTGGACGTGGTCATTTCCTCGACCAGCGCACCGCACCCGGTGGTGCTGCCGCATCATATCGAGTCGGTGCGGCGGGTCCGGAAATTCCGCCCGCTGTTCCTGATCGACATTGCCGTGCCGCGCGACATTGATCCCGCCTGCGGGTCGATCGAGGAGGTTTACCTGTACGACATCGACACCCTCGAACAACTCGCCGGCGAGGCGCGCACGCGGCGCGAACGGCAGATCGCGGAATGCGACCGGATCATCGACGAGGAATTGAAGAAGCTGAATTTACCCGGCACGTGAGCGAAGACATCCAACACACGACCATCGGCACCCGCGGGAGCGATCTCGCGCTGGTGCAGGCCGCCGCCGTCGAGCGGGCATTGACCTTGGCATTTCCCGATCTGCGCCTGTCGCGGCGGGTGATCCGCACCACCGGCGACCGCCGCACGGACGTGGCGTTGGCGGAGGTGGCGAAGGCTGAGGGCACCGACAAGGGGATCTTCACCAAGGAACTGGAGGAAGCGCTGCGGGCGGGTGAGATCTCGATCGCCGTGCATTCGCTCAAGGACGTGCCGACGGTGATCGAGGAGGATTTCGAGATCGCGGGCGTATTGCCGCGGGCCCCGATCCGCGATGTGCTGGTCACGAAAACAGCGGGCGGCCTGGAGGGTCTGCCCGCGGGATCCGTGGTCGGCACCAGCAGCGTGCGCCGCGCGAAGCAGCTCGAGTGGCTGCGCCCCGACCTCCGCCTGGTGGACCTGCGCGGCAACGTGCCGACCCGCTTGAAGAAACTGGCCGATGGCGTCTGCGACGCGCTGCTGCTGGCGGAGGCGGGCTTGGTGCGGCTCGGTTACCGGATGTCCCAACCGGCGACGGTCTTCGGCACGGTCCTGAATTTCACGCCGCTGAAGGAGGACTACTTTTTCCCGGCTGCCGGGCAGGGCGCGATCGGCCTGGAAATCCGCAAGGGCGATGACGCCGCGGCGGCCCTGGTCGGAGGCATCCGCGATGCGGACACCTTCGTGCGCGTGCAGGCGGAGCGCGAGTTCCTGCGCCTTCTGGAGGGCGGCTGCAGCACGCCGGTGGGCGTGGTTACCTCGCTTGAAGGCGGTGTCCTCAAGATGGACGCCCGCGTCTTCCCCGAGGAAGGCGGCCATCCGAAGAAGGCGAGCGCGAGCGGCAGGGAGCCGCTGGCGGTGGCGCGGGAACTTTTCGATTCACTGGCATGAGCACTCCCGGCATTTGTTATCTGGTGGGCGCGGGCCCCGGCGATCCCGGTCTCGTGACCCTGCGCGCGAAGGAAGTCGTGGAGCGGGCCGACGTGCTGGTGTACGATGCCCTTAGTAGCCCGGTCATCCTGGGCTGGGCGCGCAAGGACTGCGAGAAGATCAACGCCGGCAAGCGGGCGAAGGATCACACGCTGACCCAGGACGAAATCAATGCCGTGATCGTCGAGAAGACGCGCGCCGGGAAGACGGTGGTGCGGCTCAAGGGCGGCGACCCGATGATCTTCGGCCGCGGCGGCGAGGAGGCGGCGGCGCTGGCGGCGGCGGGCGTGGCTTTCGAGATCGTGCCCGGTATCAGTTCGACCATCGGCGGGCCGGCCTACGCGGGCATCCCCGTGACGCACCGCGACCATTGCTCGCAGCTTACCATTTTCACCGGCCACGAGGATCCGACCAAGGAAGAGAGCTCGATCGACTACGCCCACCTTGCGAAGACCTCCGGCACCAAGGTCTTCGTGATGGGCGTGGCCCGCTTGCGCGAGATCACCTCCGCTTTGATCGCGGGGGGGGCGGATGCAGCCACGCCGATGGCGCTGACGCGCTGGGCCACGACCGGTTCGCAAAAGACCATCACGGGCACGATCGGCACCATCGCGGACATCGCGGAGCAGGCGGACTTCGGTTCGCCCGCCGTGGCGGTGATCGGCGGCGTGGTGAGCGAGCGCGAGAAGATCAACTGGTTCGAGACCCGTCCGCTCTTCGGCAAGAAGATCGTGGTGACCCGCACCCGCGGGCAAGCCGGTGCCCTGAGCCGCGGCTTGGCCGGTTTGGGCGCGGATGTGATGGAATTGCCTACGATCCGGATCGAGTATCCGGACGACCGGGTAGGCTTCGCGGAAGGCGTGACCCACGCGCACGAATACGACTGGCTCGTCTTCTCCAGCCCGAACGGCGTGGAAAAGTTCTTCGATGCCTTTTTCGCGACCTACGAGGATGCTCGTAGTTTGGGCAACCCGCGGATCGCGGTGATCGGCAACGGCACCGCGCAGAAGGTGAAGGAATACCGCTTCGCCGTGGACCTCATCCCGGAGAAGTTCGTGGCGGAGGGCCTGGTGGAAGCCTTCGGGAACGAGTCGATCGAAAACCTGACCGTGCTCTGGGTGCGGGCGCAGGAAGCCCGCGACGTGATTTACGACGGCCTCACCGCGCTGGGGGGAATCGTGGACGAATGCATCGCCTACAAGACCGTGCCGGAGACGGAAGATCCGACCGGTGCGGCGGCGCGTTTCCGCGAGGAAGGGGCCGATCTGGTGACCTTCACCTCGGCGTCCACGGTGGAGAATTTCTTCAAGCTCGGCCTGCCCTGGCCGGAAGGCTGCGCGGCGGGAAGCATCGGCCCGGTCACCAGCGAGGCGCTTCGGAAGCAGGGCGTCGAGCCGGCCTTCGAGGCGAAGCAGCACGATATCCCGGGCCTGATCGAAGCGGTGCGGGAGTGGGCGAAGTAAGAGCGTGGCTGCGGCATCTTGCCGCAGGACTGTTCGGGAAAGCAGCGCGGGACGGAGAACTGCAGCAGGATGCTGCAGCCACGCTTCGGCCTGGGGCGCTCCTTTGTCCTTGCACCCGCCCCTTTCCTCGCAAGAATCGCCGCCCCCGCGGACGGCGGGGCCAACGGCCATGCCCGAGAACGCGAGCTACCAGCAGATCGGCGAAATCTTCGCGCGCTACGATTCCTTCGTGATCATGAGCCACGTGCGGCCGGATGGCGATGCCATCGGATCGCAGCTCGCACTCGGCCTCGCCCTGGAGGCGGCGGGCAACAAGGTGCGCATGATCAACGACGACGGGCTGCCGGACAACCTCCGCTTCATGGCCGGCTCGGAACGCATCGAACTGCCGCCCGCGGAGCCGCTGGATGTCGAGGTGGCGATCGCGCTCGACACGGCGACCAAGCCGCGCTTGGGCGAGGCCTCGCTGCATGCCGCCTCGAAGGCAAAGGTCTGGCTCAACATCGACCACCACAAGTCGAACCCGCGCTACGGCGATGTGAATCACATCGATTCCAGCAGCCCGGCGACCGGCGAGATCCTCTACAAGCTGATCACTTCGCTGAACCTGCCGATGCCGGACGCCACGCGCGATGCGATCTACGTGGCCGTTTCGACCGACACCGGTTCCTTCCAGTATCCGTCCACCACGGCGGAGACTTACCTGATGGCGGCGGACCTGATCCGGCGCGGGCTGGACGTGGGGCGGATCAATTCGCTGACCTACGACAGCTATCCGTACCGCCGCGTCGAGCTGACCCGCGCGCTGCTGAACACGCTCGAACTCACGGGCGGTGGCAAGGTCGCGCACTGGGAGCTGACGATGGCGACCCGCGAGGCGCTGAATCTGAAGCCGGAGGATAGCGAGGGTCTGATCGACATGATCCGCGCGATCGAAGGCGTGACCGTCGCGCTGTTCTTCGAGGAACTACCCGACGGCAAGGTGCGCGTTTCGATGCGCTCGAAGGACCCGCGCGTGGACGCGAGCGACATCTGCGGCCAATTCGGCGGCGGTGGCCATGCCCTCGCGGCCGGCATCCGCATGGCGGGACCGCTGGCGGAAGCGAAGCCGAAGGTGCTCGAGGCCGTGTGCCGCGCGCTGCCCGGCGCTTGAATCGAATTTTCCCGAACATGAATCGACCGAACCCCGGGCCAGTGGTTCCCAGCGGCGTGCTGCTGGTGGACAAGGCTCCCGACATGACCTCGCACGACGTGGTCGCCATTGCCCGCCGCGCGCTCGGCACGAAAAAGATCGGCCACTGCGGCACCCTCGATCCGATGGCCACCGGCCTGCTGATGCTGGTCGTGGAACGTGCCACGAAGATCCAGGACCTGCTGATGAGCGAGGACAAGGAGTACCAGGGCACGCTCACGCTCGGCAAGAAGACCAGCACCCAGGACCGCCAGGGCGAGGTGACGGAAGAAAACGAGGTGCCTGCGTTCACCGCGGCGGAGATCGATGCGGCTTTCGCGTCCTTCACCGGGGCCTTCGAGCAGATCCCGCCGATGGTTTCCGCGATCAAGAAGGACGGCGTGCCGCTCTACAAGCTGGCGCGCAAGGGCCAGG
>CAMLOZ010000216.1 GCA_946481625.1 uncultured Haloferula sp.
GGGATGTTGGATTCGCCGCTGGTGCGGATCTTGTAGACGAAGCGGATCAGGGTGAGACCCACCACCCGGACAAGGTCCGCGGGGATGAGGCGGGCGATGTGGATCGTGATCCAGCCGCAGGCCAGCGCTGCGGGCAGCAGGAGCGCGTGGGTGCCGAGCCACCAGGGATCGCCCAGGAGCTGGCGGAGATAGGCGGCCAGCATCAGCGCGCCCGCCACGGTCGCGCCGAGCAGGCAGTCCTGCAGGTTCGCGGCGGCGAGGATTTCGCCGCGGTGCTCCGGCGGGCATTGGTCCTGCAGGAAGGCATTGAGAGGGGTCAGGAAGACCGCGGCGAAAAACGCGGTCAGACCGAGGAGGATCAGGAACGCCGCGCCCGCGGGGTGCGGGACCGCGAGCATCAGGGTGGAAACGGTCATGGCGATCCCCGCCAGCGGCACCCAGCCGAGTTCGATCCGGCGCCGCATGAGGAGCGATGCCGTGCCGAAGCCGGCGGCCATGCCGAGGGTGGCGGCGATCATGAACTTCGAGGCCGCGCTGCCGAATCCGTTCGCCCCGCCGGTCATCTCCTTCGCCACGGTGATCGACCACAGGTTGATGAAGCCCGCGAAGGCCCAGAAGAAGGCGATGCCAAAGGAGGTGCGGCGCAGCACGGGGTTCTTCCAGAGATCCGCGAGCTGGTGGAAATGCCGGAATGCCAGACGCGGGGTGAGCGGTTCTGCCCGGCCCCGCGGGGTTTTGGGGATAAGCAACCCGATCAGGACCGGTGGCACGGCCAGGGCCGCGATCACGAGCAGGGGGCCATGGGCAGCCTGCCAACCGTCGCCCAAGCGCTTCAGCCGGTCGTCGAAGACGAAACCGGCCAGAATCTGCCCGGCGAGCACCGCGAGCATGGCGGTCATCTGCTGCACGCCGGAGGCGAAGCCGAGGCGGCGGGAGCCGACGAGCTCCTTCACGATCCCCATCTTGGCGGGGCTGTAGAACGCGGCCAAGATCGCCAGCCCGATGAACCCCGCAATCGCCATGCTGAAGTTCTTCATCGCGATGGCACTGCACAGGACGCCTAGAAGGAGGAGCTGGATCGGGGCGGCCCCGAGGACGACATCGCGTTTGGAGCGGCGGTCGCTGAGCCAACCGGCCAAGGGTGCGAAGAGGATGTAGGGGAGTGAGAGCATCAGGCCTACCGCGTACTCCATCTTGGAGGCCTTCCCCATCAGCCAGCCGCCGAGGGGGACGAGGAGGAACTGGGCGGACTTCTCGTTGAAGGCGTACTGGGTCTGTTGGACGATCAGGCTCCAATAGCCGGTCCATTCGCGGCGCGTCGGCTCCCGCTGATCGTCGTCCCGCGTTCCTTCCACCGCCGGGATGTTAGGAAGTTGGGCGGGGCTGGCAAAGCTTGGATTTGAGGGGCATTCGCTGCGCAAAATATCCCGGCGGGCCGGTTATTTTAGAGTGATCTAAAAATAAAACCCGTTTGAGGAGTGGAATTCGCTTGGTGAGGAGCCGCGTTTTGTTGTCTGAAAGAGAGGAGGTTAAGGGTTTTTGTCATACAATGGCGAGCGTCGATATGTCGGGAACATACCGGTGGAGGGGCGGCTGATACTAGAAGCTAGGTTGATAGGGTGGGGGCGCAGGACGCAAACCTCCGCATTCCCCCGCGCCATGGAGATGCCGCCAAGGGCATCTGGCCGGTGAGATCGGAGGCCGTTGTTTCCTGTCCCGGTGGCCGACCACCACCGGTGGAACCCGACAACCTTATGAAATCCAAGACCCGCATACCGGGCCCGTTCTGGGTCCCGCTGATTCCGTTTGCCGTACTCACGGCACAAGCCGACACCATCGCCTACTGGCGATTCGAAGGAGAAGGGGCCACCGTGCCCACCGACGGGGCCTATGCCCAGGATACGAATGGCCGTACGGCCGTCCAGGCTGCCGGGATTCCGGTGCCCGACCTTTCGGGCAACGGCAACCGCCTGGTCACCTGGAACGACGATGTCAGCGGGCACGTGCACCGGCCCGCGACGACGGGAGCGCCGTTCTTGACGGTGCCGCAGACCGGCGAGACCAACGGCTGGTTCATCGAGAACTCCGGAGCATTCCCCGCGAGCTTTACCTGGTCCACACAGACCGCGCCGACCGGGGTCAATCTCGATACCTGGACTTCGTCCACGTGGACGATCGAGGCTTCCTTCTACACCGACGTGCTTGGCGGCTTCCGCACGGTCGTGGGCCGCGAGGGCAACGACGTGAAGACCGGAGAGCCGGCGCATGCTCCCCTCTATTTCCAGAAGATGAGCAATGACCTCTTCCGCATCGCCTATGTGGATGCGACGGGCGTCGCCCATGAGGCGGTGGACACCACGCCGATGGTGGCGGGCACCTGGTATCACTTCGCGGCGACCAGCGACGGCACCACGCTCAAGCTCTACAAAAAGACGGGCAGCTCCGGTTCCCACGTGGAAGTGGCGTCCACCACCCTGACCGGAAGCGCCGACCCGGCGCTGATCAATCCGGGCAACGACGCGAATGGCCACGCGTGGGGCTGGACGGTGGGGCGCGGTCGCTACGGCACGAGCGACGATCCAACCCAGAACCATGGCGACCGCTGGGACGGCGGGATCGACGAGGTCCGCATCAGCAACGTCGCTCTGCAACCCTCGGAATTCCTCGCGTCCTTCAGCGCGAATGACGGTGACGGTGACGGCTTGCCGACCGTGTGGGAAATCGAGCACAGCCTGGATCCCGCGGATAACGGCTCGGTGAACGCGGACAACGGGGCCTCGGGGAATCCTGACGCCGACGCTTACACCAACCTGCAGGAGTACACGGCCGGATCCGATCCGCGCAACGCGGCCTCGATCCCGGGCGACATCGATGGCGACGGCCTGCCGGATGCCTGGGAGCAGGAGCACTTCCTGGGCTTGACCCAAGGAGCCTTGGGCGACCCGGACAACGACTACACTCCCAACGACGAGGAGTATGCCGCCGGGACCGACCCGACCGCCCGCCTCGACTTCCCGGAAACGGAAGAGCCGGCCGACGGCATGCCGGACGCTTGGGAGATCGCCTTCCTGTCGGAAACCGGTCGCGATGGCACCGGCGACCTCGATGAAGACGGGGTAAGCGACCTCCAGGAGTTCCTGGACGACACGAATCCGGCGAACCCGGAGTCGGCGCTCAATCCGACCGGCGATGCCGACGGCGACGGGCTGGACGACCGGTGGGAACTTACCCATTTCAGCAGCGTGACCGACGAGGGTGCGGGCGACGACTTCGACAGCGACGGTTCGACCAACCTGCAGGAATACCAAGCGAACTCGAATCCGGCTCTGGCCAGCTCCACGCACACCGACGTGAACGGCGACGGGCTCGCGGACGTGATCCGCTTCATGGACTTCAAGACCGCGGGTGCGACCGGCACCATCACCGACGTGGACGCGGAGCCGACCGGCCTCGTGCGCCTGGCGAACACGGGAACGAATCCGGCGTACCTGCCGAACGACCCGAACATCAACCTCGATACCACGGGGACCGGCACCTTCACCTTCCGGACCGAGACGACCGATTTCAACGGCCAGTCCTTCATGTCGAACCAAGCGGCGCTGGGGATCCAGCTCTCCTCGCTGGGTTTCACCGGGAACCAGGACTTCACGGTCCGGGTCAAATTCATCAACACCCCGGCGATGGGTGGTGCGGACCAGATCGGGATCTTTGCGGGGGCCAGCTCGACGCAACTGGTGCGCGGGGGCCGGATCGGGACCAAGGGCACCCTGGGGGTGAACACCAACGGCAACAACGACAGCGACGCGGTCTTCCCGGGCGATCAGGATTCGCTCGCGGCCGGGAAGCCGATGACGGTGGAACTTAGCCGGACCGGCGGGGTCTGGGCGCTTTCGGTGCACGGCGTGAACCTCACTCCGGGAGTCCAGCCGGCCTTCCTTGATTCGTTGGGCGACTTGACGGTGGGCTTCTACGGCTCCGATCTTTTCACGGGCAACGCGCACAAGTTCCCCGTGGTCGAGAGCCTGACGGTGGTCCGCATGGGCGGCACCAATCCGGACGGCGACGGGGACGGCATGGACGACGACTGGGAAATCGCCAAGCTGGGCGGGACCGGTCAGGGCGGTAACGACGATGCCGATCAGGACGGCGCGAGCAACCTCGCCGAATTCGCCTTCAACGGCGATCCTCAGAACGGTGCCGACCGCGGCGGAGTCACCACGGCGCTGGCGGACACGAATGCCAACGGCCAGAGCGAGCTGACCTTGACCGTGCCGGTGCGCAGCGGGGCTACCTTCGCGAGCGGCCCGAACGGAGTCCAAACCGCGACGGTGGGGGGCGTGGTTTATGTCATCCGCGGTTCGCTCGACCTCCTCGGCTTCACCAGCGAAGTGGTCAGGGTCGGGTCCACGGTCTCCGGGGATCCGGATTACGAACTGCACACCTTCCGTCTAACCGCTTCCGAAGGTCTTTCGGGCAGGGGCTTCTTGCAGGCGGTGGCAGAAGCGGTGGAGTGAGTTTGAACAGACGACAAATGGCCGCACCCGTGCATTGTCGCGGGTGCGGCCTTTGTATTTTTACGACGTGAGGCTGACAGAATTATGCCAAAGCGGAGGGATTCTAGAAAAAAATCAGACTCAATTCTGAGATTCATCCCATTTGGAGGGTTATTGTAGATCGTTCATGATGAAGAATTAGTGGTATTTTCTATTTTTTGCTTAACCTTGTAAGCGCCGTAAAAATACAAATCCGGTTCGTGTAAATACAAGCCGCTCCGCTGAGATGATTTAACCTTTGGGTGATCGTGGGACCAGCGTCCTGCCCCGGCCATTGAACCCCGATGGAGCCCGAGGCAACCCAACAGAAGCCCCTGCGATCGTGTTGAAACCTTCCCGAAACCCAAGCCGGGCCGGAGCGATGTGACTCCGGTACCCTATCCTTGTCGTTCCGGGCGGGAGTTTTCTGAGAACCCCAGAACCGTCCAAGTGAAACCCTCAAATCCCCATACCCGTCGCAACCTTCTCGAGACCGCTCTCGGCCTCGGTTGCATCCTCGCTTCCACCCTGCCTTCCGCTCATGCGGCCTCCCTGTATTGGGACGGCACGAGCGCCGGCTGGGACGCCGTTGCCAACTGGTCCACCGTGGCCGGTGCCGCGACCCCCGACCCCGCCGCCGTCCCCGGCGCGGCGGATGACGTCATTTTCAACATCGATCCCGTGGACGGTGCCGTCACGGTCGGATTGAACGCAGCGCAGTCCGCGCGATCGCTCACCTTCAACAACACCGGGACCACGACGTTGCAAGGCGGCGGGACGGACCGCACGCTGGCGCTCGGTGCCGGAGGGATCCTGATGGATGCCGGGGCGGGTGCCGCCACCATCGGCTCGGCGACTGCCGGCCAAGCGGTAGCGGTCAACCTGAGCGCCAGCCAGACGTGGACCAACAACTCCACGGCCCCGTTGTCCCTCGGCAATTTCTTTACTTCCGCCGCTGGCGTCAACCTGACCAAAACGGGTTCCGGGCCGGTCGCGCTGACCTTCGCTGCGGCGGGCACAAGCACGCTCACCGGAACGCTCGACCTACAGGCGGGCAAATTGCTGATGTCCGGCGATGTGAACGTCGGCGGCTTGACGGGTGCGGGCACGATCGAAAACGGCGGCGCGGCTTCGAAGTGGTTCTTCCTTACCAACGCGACGGACAATGTTTTCTCCGGCAGCATCAAGGACCAGAGCGCGACGGTGCGGCTCGGCCTCGTGAAGAAAGGTGCGGGAATGCTGACCCTCAGTGGCACGAACAACCTGGGTGACAACTTCGCGATCGAGAACGGCTTGGTGAAGATCACCGGGAGCACGACAACGGGCGTAAATACCGGTAACGGCCAGACGTCCGTGGGCACGGTCGGCAACCAGAACGGCCGCCTGCTGATCGAAGGCGGGACGCTGAACGCGACGAAGAACACGAGCCCGAGCGTGGGGATAGGCACGGCAGCGAACTCGCAGGGCTTCCTCAAGATGTCCTCGGGTTCGATCACGACGACGAGCGAGTTTCACGTCGGCCGGGCGCAATCCGGATCCTTCTCCGCCTATACCCAGACCGGCGGCACCCTGACCTCCGGCAACTGGCTGGTGGTGGGGCTGAACAACGACCGTGCGGTGTTCAACCAGAGCGGCGGCTCGGTCCAGGTGAACACCAACCGCGGGACCTTCGGCGCGGGCGGTAACAATTCGATCGGCGTGGTCAGCCTGAGCGGCGGGACCTTCAATGTCGCCGCTGGCAACAACTCGGGTATCTTCCTCGGGGAAAACGGCACCGCGACCTTGAACCTGAGCGGCAGTGCCGCGATGACCCTTGCGACCAACGGCGGTGCGAACAGCGGCACGATGCAGTTCGCGGGCAACGCCGTCTCGTTGGCCGGGAACCTGAACCTGCTTGGCGGTACGCTGACGACCTTCGGGGTGACGAAGGGTAACTCGACGGGGACGGCGGTCTACCGCTTCAACCGGATCCGCTACGCCGACGACGCGCCCATG
>CAMLOZ010000217.1 GCA_946481625.1 uncultured Haloferula sp.
ACGACGGGGGGGACGGCCTCGCTTCGCACCCGGGATGTTGAGCGCGAGGGATGGCTGAACGACGATCTAGCAGGGAGAGAGCTCGGCTGTTAGTTTCCTAGGCGGGTGGCGAGGTCTTGGAGGACTTCGTCGAGTTGCGCGGCGGAGCTGATGCGCTGGGGCTGGTCGAAGCCGACCCAGATGGCGGTCGAGCCCTTGGGTCCGAGGCGGGCGAGCCAGGCATCGCGGCCAGAGCCGGTGGCACCGCCGTGGACGCGGGTGCCGGCGGTGTTCTCCAGCAGGGCGGCAGCCTCCTTCGCGGCGGGTTTGCCGATCGCAGGCGAGAGCGAGGCTGCCGCTTGGTACAGCACCTTGCCATCGGGTGCTGAGATCGACTGGATAAGGAAGGGCTTGGGGCGCATGCCCTGGTTGCCGAGCGTGGCGAGGCCGGTTGCGAGTTCCATCGGCGTGGCGGCGGCGATGCCGCGGAAAAGGTCTTCGGATTCCTGGAAGGGGCCGTTGATGCCGCAACGCTTGGCGATCCGTGCGGTCTCCTTCGGTCCGATCTGGCGTCCGGTCTGGACCGGCTTGCCGGGTAGAACGAGGCGGCCGCGCTCGGCGGCGGCGGCCGCGATCCACGGCTCGAAGGCGGCGCCGAGGTCGCGGCGCGCGCCGGTGGTGCGGTCGAAGCGGGAATCGAGATAGTCCCGCCCGCCCACCAGCGCCAGGATGCCTCCGGTCTTCGTTTCGAGGGTGACGGCGGCGCACTGGAGGTAGGCCGGTGTTTCCCCCGGCTGGTGTTCGGCGTGGACGGGATAGGTCCAGGATTTCGACTGCTCGATCTTGCGCAGCGATTCGGAAAGGTCGGTTTCGAGGCGCAACTGCCAGCCGCTGTCGAGGGTGGTGCGGACGATCAGGCCGCCGTCGCGGATGTCCTTGTCATCGAGGATGCCCTGCAACTCCTTCTGCACCGCTTCCAAAACGTAGGAACGCTCCGAAGTCCGCTGCTCCGGCGGGACCAGCTTGATCGGCATCTTACGGATGATCCCCACGGTCTCAGCATCGATCAGCTTCATCGCTTGCATCCGCGCCAGGGTCTGCGCCTGCTGCTCCTTCGCCGCATCGAGATCGCGGAAGGGCGAGAAGATGTGCGGACCGCGGATGATGCCGACGATCATCGCGCACTCGGCCTCATTCAGGTCGGAGACCGGTTTGCCGAAGTAGGTTCGAGCGGCCTGGTCGACGCCGTGGCAGCCCGAGCCGAAGTAGATGCGGTTGAGGTAGTGGGCGAGGATCTCGTCCTTCTTGTAGTGGTTCTCGATCCGGAGCGTCAGCGCGATTTCCAACAGCTTGCGGTGAATCGACTTCTCCTTCAGTTGCTTGTGCTCTTCGCCATAGCTATTCCGTGCGAGCTGCATCGAGAGCGTCGAAGCGCCCTGAGTGAAATCGCCGTCCTTCACGTTGCGGACGGTGGCCCGGGCGAGGCCGCGGAAGTCCACGCCGGAGTGCTCGAAGAAGCGTGCGTCTTCGCGGGCGCGCAGGGCATTGACCATGAAGTCCGGGATGTCCTTGCGGGTCACCAGACGGCGGTTGTTGCCGCCCGCACTGCCGATCTCCTTGCCATCGCGGTCGTAGATCGTGGTCCGTGCGGGCATTCTCGCCACCTCGGCGAGGTCGAAGCGGGAAGCTTCGGCGAAAAAGTAGAGGGCACCGATTGCCAGGATGACCACCGTGCCGACGACCACCCATAGCGACCAGCGGAGCAGGGTACGCAGCCATTCCGGCATCCACGCTTGCCAAGCGGGGATCTTGCGGGTGGTGCGCCAGGAGGACATGGGAAGGGTGCCGGGTGAACAGTGAAAAGGCAGGGGAGTTTGCTGGTTTTCAGTGTTCAGTTTTCAGGAGAGGCAGATGAAGCGGCGAGAGGTGCGGAAGGGGTTACTCTTCCTCGACGGGGATGGCTTTCAGGGGGGCTTCTTCTTCGTCCTGGATCGGGCCTTCGTCGACTGGCTCGGCGCGCATGGGCGCGGACTCCTCGATGGGTCGGGCGCGCACGGGCCCGCCGGAATCATCTTCTTCGTTCACCGCGAGCGCCTTGGCCGGATGATCGGGGCAGAGGTCGTTTTCGGCCGGGACGATGTCGGCGGGAACGTTGTCGGTGTAGGCCTCGCCCGCCAGTTCGCAGCCGGCGGTGGCACGTTTGCCGGATTCGCGGCAGAGGCGGCACTCGACGAAGGAGAGCTGCGACTTGAGGCCCTCGGCCTTGTAGCCGAGCTTGTCGGCGGTCTTCATGACCTCCACCCACACGGGCAGCGCGAGGGTCGAGCCGTAGCCGCGGTCGATGGTTTTCTTCGGCGTGTCGAGGCCGACCCAGACGGCGCAGGTGATGCTCGAGGTGTAACCCGCGAACCAGGCATCGCGATACTCGTTGGTGGTGCCGGTCTTGCCGCCGCAGGGCTTGTTGAAGCCGAGGGATTTCACCGAGGCCGCGGTGCCACGTTCGGTCACCTCGCGGAGGATTTTCGAGACCGACCAGGCCGAGCCCTGGCGGGTCGCCTCGTAGGGAACCGCATCCGCCTTGTAGAGGACATTGCCCTCGCGATCGCGGATCTCGTCGATGATCCGCGGGGGATGCCGCATGCCGCCGTTCGGGAAGACGGTGTAGGCGGAGGCCACTTCATAGGTTGTCGCTTCCCATGAGCCGAGGAAGGAGATCGGGCTCTTTGGCATCGGTGTTTCGAAACCCACCGAAAGCGCGACATCCGCGACCTTGTCGATCCCGGCCTTGTTGCCGACGCGGACGGACATGGTGTTGCGCGAGCGGATCAGGCCGGTCGAGGCCGGGTACATCCCGCCGTATTTGCCATCGGAGTTCTGCGGCGACCACCCGCGCGCGCCCTTGATCTCGCCACGGTAGAGCGGCCCGTCGCTGATGAGGGTATCGGGGCGCAATCCCGCATCGAAGGCCGCGAGATAGACGAAGGGCTTGAAGACCGAGCCGATCTGGCGGCGGCCCTGGAGGGCGCGGTTGAACTTCGATTCATCCGCATTGCGCCCGCCCACGACGGCCAGTACCGCGCCGGTGAGGTTTTCGATCGCGACCACGCTGCCCTGGAGGTATTCCGGCGGGGGGCGGTTTCCTTCCGGGAAGTCCTTCCACTTCGAGCGGGTCTGGTGCGGATACCCGGGGGAGCGCTCGATTTGGCGGAGCTTGGCGTCGAGCGCTTCTTCCGCCTTCTTCTGGATCAGGTTGTCGATGGTGGTGGTGACCTTGAGGCCGCCCATCTCGATGTTTTCTTCCTCCAGGATGCGCAGCAACTCGCGGGTGATCGCGTCCATCGCGTAGCTGTGGTGGAAGGTCCGGCGCCATTCGGGGCGGATGTTGACCTCCTCGTTTTTGGCGGCGGCAGCTTCCTCGGGCGTGATGAACTTTTCCGCCACCATGCGGTCGAGCGTGGTATCGCGTTCGCGCTTCGCACCGTCGATGGTCTTGAAGGGCGAGAAGGCGTTCGGGCCGCGCACGATGCCGGCCAGCAGCGCGGACTCCGACAGGGTGAGATCCTTGGCGCTTTTTTCGAAGTAGGTGCGGGAGGCTTCCTCCAGACCGCGGATGTTATGGCCGAGGAAGATGCGGTTCAGGTAGTGCTGCAGGATCTCCTGTTTGCCATCGTCGCCGGGGTACGCCGCCTCGATGCGGTAGGACACCGCGGCTTCGAGCAGCTTGCGGTCGAGTTCCTGCAACTTCGGCGCGAAATCCAGCCACCCCGACTTGAGTTGGAAACTGTTGCGCGCGAGCTGCATGGTCAGGGTGGAGGCCCCCTGTTCCACGCCGCGGCGTTTGAAATTCTCCACCATCGCTCGCGCCACGCCCACCCAGTCCACGCCGCCGTGCCTGTAGAAGCGCTTGTCCTCGCGGGCGAGGATCGCGAAAATGAAATGCTGGGAGACGTTCGCGATGTCGATCACGTCGCGTTTTTCCCCGTGGATGCGGCCCAGTTCCTCGCCGCGGCGGTCGTAAACGATGGTGCGCTGCGGCATCTCCGCGACCTTCGCCATGTCGAAGGGACGGGCGCGGGCGTAGTAGAAAATCCCGAGGGCGAGGCCTGCGTAAAGTCCCGCAATGGCGAGGTCGCCGCCGAGGCGGACGGGAATCCGCAGGAATTTCGGCAGCGGCTTGATCAGCCCGTGGAAGATCAGGAAGGGCCAGAAAAGGACCACCGTGCCCAGCGCCGGAGGCTTGGATTCCGGGGCTTTCTTACGGTTGGACGAGCGCTTGTCGGAAGACTTGCCCGGGTCCTTCGGTGTGGGATTCGGCATGGACTTGGAGAAATTAGCGCGGATGATCCGCTCAGGCGATGGCGATATGCTGCTACAGACGAAGCGGGTGCATCGTGTCGCTTTGACGTGTGACGAAGCGATGAAGCACAAAAGATTTTTCCATGGAATGACCGGAGCCTTGCTGGCGGCGGCTTTTCTTTGCCCCGTTTGGGCGAGAGACCCCGTGGGCACGATCGACGACGTGCGCAAGCTCGAACACAAAATCTCCGCTGTGGCGACCAAGGCGATGCCCGCTACCGTCGCCCTTATTTCCGAGGATTCCGGTGCCTCCGGTTCCGGCGTCATCACCACCCCGGACGGCCTGATCCTGACCGCCGCGCACGTGATCGAAGGGGCCGAGAAGGTCCAAGTAGTCTTTCCGGACGGCAAGCAGGTCAACGGCAAGGTCCTGGGTGCCAACCTGTCGAAGGACATCGGAATGGTGAAAATCGTCGAGGAAGGCCCGTGGCCCTATATCGAGCGCGGCGAGTCCAAACCGCTTCAAGCGGGCGACTGGGTGATCGCGATGGGGCATTCGGCCGGATTCGATGCCGCGCGGACCCCGCCCGTGCGCTTCGGCCGCGTGGTTTCCGACGGGCCCGGCAATTTCCTGACCACGGACTGCACCCTGATCGGCGGTGACTCGGGCGGTCCGCTGTTCGACCTCGAGGGCAAGGTGGTGGGGATCAATTCCTCCATCGGCCAGGCGCTCAAGAATAACAACCATGCGGGGGTGGACGGCTTCAAGGAGGACTGGGAGCGTCTTATGGCGGGGGAAGTCTGGGGCGAACTCCAGATGAACCCGATGCTCAATCCCGAGCGCCCGATCATGGGGATCGCGCTGGGACCTTCCGTGCGCGGCGGCGGCGTGGTGATCGGCGGGGTTTCCGCCCATGCCTCGAAGGCCGGGCTGCGGCCGGGCGATGTGATCGAGTCGATCGACGGCACGGACGTGCGCGACGGTGCTTCCTTGCTGGTGTTACTTGCGAAGAAGCAAGCCGGGGACAAAGTAGCCGTCGGCATCAAGCGCGGCGGTGAAACGACGACCGTCGAAGTGGAACTCATCAAGCAGGAGCAACCGAAGTGAAACGCAGTTCTTTTCCGATGATGAAAACGGGGATGATCGCGGCGCTGTTGGGCGCGGCATTTTTGACAGCGGCGCAGGCCCAGCAGGGCGAGCCCGAGGTACCCATGATGCGCCCGGAAGAGGCGCTCGCGATCCAGGAGCAGGCGGCGCAGTTTTTCGATGCGATCCGTCCCGTGGCCGATGGAGCGCGCCAATCCACCGTGTGGATCATGGCCGATACCGGTCGCGGCCGGAAGCCGGTCGGCTTCGGCACGGTGGTGGGGGACGGCACCAAAGTGCTGGCCAAGTGGAGCGAACTCGCGATGGCACAAGGGAGCATTCTCGCCGTCGGATTCGACACCACGTCCGCGAAGGCCACGATCACCGGCGTCTACCAGGACGAGGATCTCGCGGTACTGGAAATCGATGGAGCGAAGTTCAAACCGGTGGTCTTCGCCAACGGCGAGGCTCCCAAGCTGGGGCGCATGCTGGTCGCGGCCTCTCCCGATGAATCGCCCGCCGGAGTCGGCGTGGTCGCGGTGGAGGCGCGTTCCCTGCGCGAGAAGGACCAGGCCTTTCTGGGAGTGGGCCTCGACAATACCTACAAGGGCAGCGGCGTGAAGATCCGGGCGGTGGAAGAGGCGAGCGGTGCCTCTGAAGCGGGCTTGAAGGCCGGCGACGTGATCCTTTCCATCGGCGGTCGTGCCGTGAACAGCCTCTTTGAAATGCGCAATGCGCTGACTGGTTTCGGTCCCGGTGACACGGTGCAGATCCGCTATGCCCGCAAGGGCGCGGAACAGACCGTGAAGGCGGCGCTAAAGGAGAAGCCCGAATTCGAAGGCTTTCCGAACGGGCGCCTGCGCCAGATGGAGCGCATGGGCACCCGCTTGAGCCTCGTTCGCAGCGGCTTCCCGTCGGCGATCCAAACCGACATGCAGCTCGAGCGCGACCGTTGCGGCGGTCCCGTCGTCGATCTGGATGGCAAGGTCGTGGGCATCTCGATCGCCCGCGCGGACCGCACCCGGAGCTTCATCCTACCCTCGGCCCACATCTTGAAAGTCCTCGGCAACGATCCCGTTTCCGAGGAGGCCGCCCGCCCGGCCGTCGCGGCCCGCGAGGAAGAACGGCGGCAGGTCGCCAGGAACGACGAGGGCGCACC
>CAMLOZ010000218.1 GCA_946481625.1 uncultured Haloferula sp.
GGACGGATCAGGAGAAGATCGTCGCGGAGGTGACCGCACTTCAGGAACAAAAGGACGCCGAGCTTTCCAAAACCCTCGCCGCCCTGGACGACAAGACCTTGATCGACCGCTGGTCGAAGGACCCGGCCATCGTCGCCGCCGGCGAGGCCACCTACTCGGTCAGTTGCGTGGCCTGCCATGCCGCCGACCTCACCGCCACCCTGGATGCCGGCGGCACCAAGGTCCCCTTGCCCGGCCGCCCGCTCACGGACGGCCACTGGGAATACGGCTCCAAGCCGATGGAGATCTTCAAGGTGATCAACGAAGGCACCCCGCCGGAAGCTCCCGGACTGAACGGTGCGAGGATGCAGGCCTGGGGCCAGATGCTCACGCCGAAGCAGGTCGCGGAAGTCACCGCCTTCCTCATCTCGAGGAACCCGAAGGACTTCGGCGGCTGAACCCCGCTTCCCCTTTCCCCCACCCAACCATGAAAACCGAACACTCCGTGAATGGAGAATCCCGCCCTTCGCTGGGCGAACGCCTGATCGGGCATATCGTCCAGACGGTCCCGGAGGGCATCGCCCTCTGCGAATTCGATTGTTCCGCGACCGAGTGCTCCCCGGAAACCTG
Organism: uncultured Haloferula sp.; assembly: GCA_946481625.1. The sequence continues at coordinate 610 of CAMLOZ010000218.1, forward strand.
GAACCACTGCAAGCGACGCCTGGAATCGCTGGGACAAACCGTGGAAACGGCCAAAGCCCCGGGCCTGACTTAGCCGGGGCGACCACCCGGGATCCCGCCCTCCCTCGCCTTCTCAGACGATCCGCGCATTCTCCGCCATGGGATGCGGAGCCTGAGCCTGCCGTCCAGCCCATAGTCCCGGCACTCCGCATGGCCGTCCAGGCACCCAAACAACCGAACCTCGACTCCGTCACGACCATCAATCGCGACGGCTCGCACCACTTCCTCCACACGGCGGACGTGAGCGGGAAGTGGACCACCGCGCGACGGATCTTCGGCGCCCTGCTCATCGCGATCTACATCCTGCTGCCCTGGATCCCGGTGAACGGGAGCCCCGCGCTCTTCTTCGATGTCGAACACCGGCAGTTCCACGTCTTCGGCCTCACGCTGGTGCCGCAGGACCTCTGGGTGATGTTCTTCGGCATCACCGGATTGGGCTTCACGCTCTTCTTCGTCACCTCCTTGCTGGGACGCCTCTGGTGCGGCTGGGCCTGCCCCTACACCGTGTTCCTCGATCACGTCTTCCGCCGGATCGAACGCCTGGCCGAAGGCGATTCCGTGGCCCGCCGCAGGCTCGCCGCAGCCCCTTGGACGGGCGGCAAGATCGCCCGCCGCTTGACCAAGCACGGGCTCTACCTTCTCAGCGCGACCTTGATCGCCCACGTCTTCCTCTCCTACTTCGTCTCGCTCCCCCGGCTCTACCAGCACATGCAGGAGGGACCGCTCGCCCATGCCACCGCCTTCGGCATCGTGGTCTTCCTCACCCTCGCCCTGTGGTTTTGCTTCGGGTGGTTCCGCGAGCAGTTCTGCGTGATCATGTGCCCCTACGGCCGCTTGCAGAGCGCGCTGACGGATGACGACACCGTCGTCATCGGCTACGATGAACGCCGTGGCGAGCCGCGCGGCGCGAAGGGCAAGACCACCGGAGCCTGCATCGACTGCCGACGCTGCGTGAATGTCTGCCCCACCGGCATCGATATCCGGAACGGCCTCCAGCTCGAGTGCATCGGCTGCGCCGCCTGCATCGATGCCTGCGACGACATCATGGAAAAGATCGGTCGGCCGAAGGGCCTGGTCCGCTACGATTCCCTCAACGGGCTCACCGGCAAGAAGCGCCGTATCCTGCGGCCGCGCGTGGTCGCCTACACGCTCCTCGGCCTGCTCGGCCTCGCCGCCTTCTCGATCGCCGGTTATCTCCGCGCGAAACCCTTCACCGCCGACTTCAGCCGCATGCGCGGTGCGCCCTTCTATGCGGACACCACCGCCGTGCGGAACCACTACCAGGTGCGGATCCACAACAAGCGCAACCAAGCGGGGAGTTTCACCCTGCATCTCGCCGGAGCCCCCGCGGGCTTCACGCTCAGCGGCGCGGACACGGCGGTGGAGATACCCGCCCGCGGTGAAATCACCCGGCCCGCCATCGTCATCGCGCCTGCCGGTTCCTACCGCGGTGCCACCGATCTCACCCTGGAAGCCCGCCTCGAGCCCGGCGGCGTGGTCCTCCGCCACAAGGTCCGCTTCCTCGGACCGGAAACCTCTCCACAACCCTGATCCCTCATGAATCCCACCGACAGCCGCCCCGCCTTCTTCGTCCGCCATCCCTGGCTCTTCGTCGTCTTCGCCTTCCTGCTCCTGATCACCGCATGGAGCACCCTGATCATGGTCGCGATGAAGAATTCGCCGCAGACCATCGAAACCACCGCGAAGTAACCGCATACGCATCCATGGACCTGACCCTCGCCGGAGCGCTCCTCGCGGGCCTCGCCACCAGCCTGCATTGTGCCGGCATGTGCGGGCCGCTCGCCTGCGGCATCGGCGCCTTTGCCAAGAGCGATGGCCAGCGCCTCGCCGCCGCCTCCGCCTATCACGGCGGCAGGCTGGTCGCATACTCGGTGCTGGGCGGCATCTGCGGGGCGCTCGGTCGGGAGCCGCTCGGCTGGTTCTTCCATTCGCCCGCCGTGCTGCTCCCGTGGGCGATGGTGCTGGCCCTCTTGCTTCTCGCCACCGGTTTGGACAAGAAGATCCCGCGGCCCGCCTTTCTCACCCGCATCGCGATCCGCGCCCGCTTCAAGGCCCAGCGCATGTCCGCGATCGCCGGGGGAGCGCTCACCGGCCTGCTCACCCCGTTCCTGCCCTGCGGCCCGCTCTACGCCATGCTCCTCGCGCTCCTCACCGCGGGGAGTGCCGCCCGCGGCGCGGAAATCGCTTTCGCCTTCGGGATCGGCACCGTCCCCCTGCTATGGGCGGCGCAGCGCGGATTTCACCAACTCCGCCACCACCTTTCGCCCGCGAATCTCGCCCGGATCCAGCGCGGAATGGCACTCGCCACCGCGCTCGTGCTGGCCTGGCGTCTCCACGACACCTTGCCCTTCAAGGCCCACCCCGCCGGGGAAGAACTCCCCTCCTGCTGTCATGACAAGGCCTCCGGCACCAACTGACCGCGCACGGATACGCGCCGCTTGCAGCAATCCATGCGTAGTGGGTTTCATCCCCGGCCGACATCCTGCGGGGAATGCGCCCCTGCCAACACTGCGGCACACGCTTCACGCCACGGGGCGCGGGCGAGCTGTACTGCTGCCGCGGCTGCGAGTATGTGGCGGCGATGATCCGCGAGCAGGGCCTCGGCCGCTACTACGAGCTGAAGGATAGCGCCAGCGCCGCACCGGTCCGGAGCCGCCCCTTTGAAAACCACGACTTCTCCTGGCTCCCGCCCGCCGCCGCGGCGGCCGAAGAGGCCCGGACCCCGGACGGCGTGGCGGAGCTGGAATGCGCGGTGGAAGGGATCTCCTGCATCGGCTGCGTGTGGCTCATGGACCGCCTCTTCCAGCGCCATCCCGGAGCGATCCGCGCCGCGGCGAACCCCGCCACCGGCCGGCTTCATCTCGAATGGCAGGCCGGGAATTGCGATCTGGCCGCTTTCGCCCGCGAGCTGGCAGGCTTCGGCTACGTCACCGCGCCCGCGAGCCGCCACACGGAGGCCCGCCGCGGCCGCGAACTGGCGGGCCGGCTCGGCCTCTGCGGGGCCTTCGCCCTGAATGCGATGGGCTTCTCGCTGCCGGTCTATCTCGGCATGCCCGCGGACTTCGAGTTCGCCGGTCTCTTCCGCCTGATCGCCTTCGCCTCCGCCACGCTGGCGATGCTCGTCGGCGGGGGCTACTTCGCGAGCCGTGCCTGGCGGGCACTCCGGCAAGGAACCCTCCACATCGACCTGCCGATCACCCTCGGCCTGATCGCCGCCTACGCCGGATCCATCGTCGGCTGGGCCAGCGGGGAGGAAACCCTCGTCTATTTCGATTTCGTCGCCACCTTCGTCTTCCTGATGCTCCTCGGGCGGCAGGTGCAAACCTCCGCCGTGGAACGGAACCGCCTCCGGCTCGTCCGTCGCTCGCCGCTTCCCGAATCCGTCGCCAGCGACGGCCGCTTGCTGCAGCTCGACGCCATCGCCCCGGGCACCCGCTTCGACCTCGAGCCGGGCAAGGCGCTGCCCGTGGCCGCGGTCCTTTGCTCCGCCGATGCCGAGGTCTCCCTGGAATGGATCCATGGCGAAGCCGATCCCGTCGCGATGCGCTCGGGGGCGCGGCTGCCCGCCGGTGCCATCCTGCTCAGCCGCGAACCGGTCCATGTGACAGCGGATGAAGCATGGGAGGATTCGCTGATCTCCAAGCTCGCCGCCACCACCGATCTCGACCGGGGCTCGCCGGTCTTCCAGCGGCTCCTGAGCGTGTATCTCGCCGTGGTGCTGGCGCTCGGCGCGCTCGTCTTCGCCGTTTGGGCCGCGCTCGGCGATTGGCGCGGCGGGCTTCAGGCGATGATCTCGGTTTTCGTCGTCTCCTGCCCCTGCGCGCTCGGCGTCGCGGTGCCCTTGGCGGACGAATGGGCGGCCGCCCGTCTCGCGCGGGCCGGAGCCTTCGTCCGCCGCGCCAGTCTCTGGCCCCGCCTCCGCCGGGTGAAACACGTGATCTTCGACAAGACCGGCACGCTGACCTTGGAACGTCCCGTCCTGGAAAATCCGCAGGCGGTCGATTCGCTCGAGGTAGCCGCCGCCCTCGCGCTGGCCCGCTTGACCCGCGGCTCGCTCCACCCGGTATCCCGCACCCTGCTGGAAGCCCTCGGCGTCCGCGGCCAGCGCCTGCTGGAGACGGTCGGCCCCGTCGCCATCGAGGAAATCCCCGGCAAGGGCGTGCGCTGCGAGGCGGAGGATGGCGAATGGTTCCTCGGCAAGGGAGCCACGGGCACCGAACTGCGCCACGCCGGGCATCTCGTGGCCAGCTTCACCTTCGCGGATTCCCTGCGTCCCGGCGCTCTGGAAACGGTCCGCGAGCTCCGGAAGCGCGGACTCTCCCTGCACATCCTGTCGGGCGATGCCCCGGACAAGGTCGCCCGGCTCGCCCGCGCCTTGGGGCTTCCTGCCGAAGCCGCCGCGGGCGGTTTGTCACCCGTCGAAAAGGCCGCCCGGGTCGCCGCCCTGGATCGTCAGAACACCCTTTACGTCGGCGATGGCGCGAACGACTCGCTGGCCTTCGACGCCGCCTTCGTCACCGCGACACCGGTGGTGGACCGCAGCCTGCTCGAATCGAAGGCGGACTTCTATGCCCTGGGTTCCGGCCTCGGCTACCTCACCGAGGCCTTTTCCGCCGCCGATGCCCGCGCCTGCGGGGTGCGCCGCGCCTTCGCCTTCGCCTTGAGCTACAATCTCGCGGTGGTCGCATTGGCCGCCACCGCCTGCATGAGCCCCCTCCTGGCCGCCGTCCTCATGCCCCTGAGTTCCATCGTTTCCATCCTGCTCGCGGCTTCCGCCCCGCGAACACCTTTGATTGATCAACCGAAAAAAAACCGTTATGGTCACCTTACTGTCCCATTCAATGCCAGATTCCTCGAAGAAGCCGGTGAACAGCCAGTTCGAAGCCACCCTGCATGACCGCCTGAGGCAGTCCGACCTCTTCCGCGTCTATCAGGATGCCTTCCGCACCGCCACCGGCCTCCCGCTCCGGCTCGTCGGTGCCACTCCCGACGACTGGTGCCTGGACGACCAGGCGGTGAACCGCAGCCCCTTCTGCGAGGCCCTCAACCTGTGCAAGAGCGCCTGCAATGCGTGCATCGAAACCAACCGCCGCCTGATGGCGGAGGCACGCGTGAACGGCCCCTCCTCCTGCCATTGCTTCGCGGGCCTCACCGCCTCGGCGGTTCCCGTCAAGGTCGGGAATTCCCTCGTCGGTTTCCTGAAAACCGGCCAGGTCTTCTCCCGCACGCCCGATGAAGCACAGTTCGAGCGCGTGCTCGGCACCCTCGGACGGAAGATCCTCGATCACGGGACGCAGGACACGCTGCGGACGGCCTATCTGCAGACCCGCTCGGTGGAGCCCGAGCGCTACGCCAGCATGATCACGCTGCTCCAGAGCTTCGCCGAACAACTCGGCCGCCATGCCGAATCGCTCGCCATCATCGAGGAAGGACGCGAACCGGCGGCAATCGCGAAGGCCCGACGCTATGTCCACGAACATCTCGAGGACGCGCTCCCGCTGGGCGTGGTGGCCCACGAGGCCGGCCTCAGCGAATCCCATTTCTGCCGCCTCTTCAAAGAGGCCACCGGGCTCACGCTGACCGACTACGTCAACCGCTGCCGCATCGAACGGGCCAAGAAGGAACTGCTCAAATCGGAGCGGCGCGTCTCCGAAGTGGCCTTCGAAGTCGGCTACCAGTCCCTGTCGCAGTTCAACCGCAGCTTCGCCAAAATCGTCGGGCAGTCTCCCACCGTCTGGCGGCGCGAGCGTCTGTTGGAAGCGGAAAGTTGAGGAGGCAACGGTGCAAAACGAGCGGGCTCGCCCTGCATCCGGCAACATCCGCCGGGAAAAACAAAG
>CAMLOZ010000219.1 GCA_946481625.1 uncultured Haloferula sp.
CCCTCGATTCCCCCGACGTGGACACGGCGGTGCGGGATGGGAAGCACACAGCCTGTTAGAGAGCACGCAACCACCACGAGGGGCTTCAACAACAAGCGGTTCATCTTGGGAAAACGGTTGGAACCGGCATCAGAGTTTCCTCGCGAACGGGTCGGCATTCATCCGCTGGTCCACCTCCCGCGGCATCCAGGTCCAGGGATCCACTCCCTGCTCCGTGAACACCGCCAAGCCGATCACCCCGACGTTCCGGTGATCCCCGTGGGCGAGATTCGCGTAGGAACCCGCTACCGTGGAGAACTTGAAGCGCGCGACGGTATCCGGGCCGGTGCGCCAGCCTTCCACCTCCAAGGTCTCGCCCGAGCCGATCACGTAGCCGCGCTTCGAGAAGCCGGCGGTCTTGCCGTCGATCACATCCAAACCGTCCACGCTCAGCACCACTTCCAGCCGGCTCTTGCAACGGTTCTTCAGCACGATCGAGTAGCTCGAATCCCGGCTGCCCACCACGAAACGACGGCCCGGCCCGTAGGTCTGGTAGCTCGGCAGGTAGCCGAACCCGCCCTTCACCCCCCACTCGATCATGTCGCCCGCCGCACGCTGCATCCCGTCCACCTTCTCCTTGTAGCCGGTCATCGCCTCGATCCCCTCCCGGTTGTTGTAGTAGATCACGCCGGTGCCTGCCGGCTTGGAGGCGGAAGCGCGGACGAAGGACTGGCGGTTCCACGGGGACTCAACCTGTTCGCCCTGGCCCGTGGCGAGTCCGGGGCGCTCCTCGGCGGCCTTCAGGCGGGGCTTTTCCGCCGCGGCCTTGGGAGCGCGGCCCGGACGCCCGTGTTCGGCAGCGATGTATGCCGGGGAAGTGGCCGGCCCGGCCTTCTCCGCAAGCGGGGAAACGGGACTACAAGCCGCAAGCCACAGAGCGGCCAGCAGGATACCCGCGCGCTTCAGCCCGGCTTGTCTCCGCATCATCATCGAGGTCATGAGGAATTTCATGGTGCTGGAAAAACAGCATTTTAAACCCCTGCCCGTCAAACCTAAAATGCTATTTTAGCAACATTTCAATTGCCGGTTTTCCAGCAGGCGTGTATCTCAAAGGACATGAGCAACGCGGAAGCACTGGCACGAAGGGAGCGGCAGGTCATGGATATTCTTTACCGGATGGGAGAGGCCACCGCCCAGGAAGTGATGGACGAGATGACCGACCCGCCGACCTACTCCGCCGTCCGCGCCTTGCTCGCCACGATGACCGAGAAGGGCCTGGTGGAGTTCCGCAAGGATTCGCGCCGCTACGTTTACCGGCCCGCGGTTTCCGAGAAGAAGGCCAAGCGCTCCGCCCTCAAGCAACTCCTCTCCACCTTCTTCGAAGGCAAGCCCGAGAAGCTGGTGGCCGCCCTCCTCGATCCGAAGGACCAGCAGCTCAGCGGCGATGAAATCGAGAGGATCCGCAAGCTGATCGGACCGGAGAAGGAGGATCCGGATTCCAAACCCTGAGGCTCAACAGGTTGCGGCCCTCTTGCATCATCGGTCTTATTTCGGATCTCTTATATCGATGCTCCTTCCCGCCATCGCCTTTTCCTTGATCGCCGCGGTCGCCGTGTGGTGGGCGGGGCGGCGGGATAGCGCGCGGGACCCGTGGCTCACCCTGCTCGCGCTGGCGTTGCTACTCGGCTTTCCCCTGCTCTTCTTCTTACCGAAGTGGCAGGTCTTCCCGCATGCGACCGGTGGCGTGGCGGTGCCCCAGCCGCTCTGGAAGTGGCTGCCATGGATCTGGGCGGGAGGCGTGGCGCTCGCGTCGCTGCGCTTGCTTGCCGCCCTGATCGTCCTGCACCGCTGGCGGCACGATTCGGAGCGCGTCGGCGTGCGCGAGGCGGGTGAACTCATCGCGGACGTCCGTCTGCTCAAGGATCATCCGGGACCGGTCGCCGCGGGCATTTTCAAACCGGTGATTTTCGTGCCGGAAGATTGGCACTCGTGGCCCGCCGAAACGCAGGAGGCGGTGCTGGCGCACGAAATGAAGCATCACCAGCGCCGGGATCCACTGTGGCGCGCCATCGGGTCCGCCGCCTGCACCCTGCATTGGTTCAATCCGCTGGTGTGGTGGATGGCCCGCCGCTTGGGCGACCAATGCGAGTTCGCCTGCGATGAAGCCCTCCTCGCGGAAGGCATGCCGGCGACCCGCTACGCGAACGTCCTCTGCGATCTCGCCGCTTCGAAGCATTCGCCCGCCACCGCCCTGGCAATGGCCCACCAGAGCGGCCTCGAAGCGCGGGTGAGACGGATGTTCTCCACCGTGCCGAGCAGCCCGCGCTGGGTGATCGGCACCTTGATCGTGCTTACCTTGCTTACCGCGCTCGGCCTGGTGGTGCTCCGGCCCGCCGATCCGCCGTCCAAGCCCGCGGTTCCCATCGAGGAGATCCGCACGCGCCTGGAGGCGGATCCTTTTCCCGGGGAGTGAGAACTCCTCCGGCCGCACGAAAAAAGCCCCGGGATTGCTCCCGGGGCCCTTTTCAAATCCAAACGATCCGTCGCGAACTCACTTCGCGTACTTCACGCCGCAGCCGTAGGGCTGGGTCTTGGCCTTGTCCACGGTCTTGCCCGCGAGCACGGAATCAAGGGCGGCCGAAATGTAGCTGTCGGCGGAGGCGATGTCCGCGGCCTCCGTGGTGGCCTTCGAGTCGATCGCGCCGTTGTAGGCGACCTTGCCTTCCTTATCGATCACGACAAGCTGCGGCGTGGTCTTGGCGCCATAGGCCTTGCCGACCGTGCCATCGGTATCGAGGACGATCTGGCTGGCCTTGTTGCCTTCCTTCGCGGAGCGGGCCGCGAGGTCATCGGCGGCGAGATAGCCCTGCTGGCCTTCGGCGGAGGAATTCACCGTGATCCAGACGACATCCTTGCCGGTGTATTTTTCCTGCAGTTTCGGGATGTTCCCGCTGCCGTAATGCTTCTTCACGAAGGGGCACTCGTAGTTGACCCACTCGAGCACCACGACCTTGCCCTTTTGCTTGGCGAGGGACACTTCTTCGCCCTTCACGTTCTTCACGGTGAAGGCGGGAGCCGCATCACCGGGCTCGACTGCCCAGGCGGTGGCGCTGCAAATCATGGCACCGAGCACGGCACCGAGGAATGTGTTCTGCTTCATGTTTCTTGATGGGTGGGGATTCTATGGTCGTCGATGACGGTGGCGAGGTGCTCCGGCTTGTCCAACGGAAATCCGGTCACTTTTTCGCGCGCCACGAAACGGCGTACGGCTTCTCGAGCATGCCGCCGACAAGGACGATATCGAGTAGAGCGGGCGGCCCCTCCGCATATTCATTCTTTTTCACCGTGGCGATCCACTCGGCCTTGGCTTTCTTGAAAACGATCTTTGCAGCCGGGTCCACCACCTCCGGGGTGGCGGGAAGGATCAGGCTGCCCTGGAGATCCACCGCGGGCGGTGTCTTGAGCCGGAGCGTAAGGGTATCGCCCGCCTCCTCGACGACGAGTTCCGCGCCCTCCATCGGCTGGGGAATCTTCTTCAGTGCTTGGAAAATCGCCGCGACCTCGCCGCCCGGTTTGCCCTCTCCCGGGGGCAGCTTCAGCGAGAGCTCGGCATCACCCGGGACGCAGGAGTCGTCATTGCAGGTGAGCCAGGCCACCTTCGCTTTCAGTTCGGCATCCGTCTGCGCCCCCGCCGGCGGAGTCAGGTCGGCCAGGAAAATCGCCTCCCCTTCGTAGCCGAAGCCCGGCAGCTCCCCGGTCATGAAGCGCTTGGGCACCGGCTGGCGGAGTTCACCCGCCTGCCAGCCCTCCGGGAGGGTCCAGGTCACCTTGAGCGGCATGCCGCCCACCCCGGGATTCACCCAATAGCTGTGCCAGCCCGGGTCCATTTTCAGACGGATGCCCACGGTCAGAGGCGCGCCGGGCTTGTAGGACGCCGAGTTGGCGATCAATTCAGCCTCCGCGTGTCCGGATTTCACCCCTGCCGCCATCAGCGGCGATACCAGCGGAATCCCTGCGGCCATCAAGATCGAGAATTTCATCGCGGCTATCTAAGACAAGAGAGCGCGGAGACGCCAATGGTATTCCCGATCGATGGCCCCGCCGCAGCCAAGCCGGTCGTGGAACTCCGGGTTTCTCACCTCTTCCCCGCGGCCCTTTTCTCCCGGCGGTAGGCGGTGGGTGCCTGGCCCATGTGCTTGCGGAACTGCCGGGAAAAATCGCTGTGGTCGTAGAAGCCGGATTCCAAGGCGACCTCGGTGATCGGCAGGTTCGATCCCGCGAGGAGCTCGCAGGCCTTGATCACGCGCATCCGCATCAGGTAGCTGCGCGGGGTGGTCTGGAAGGTCTTGCGGAACTTGCGCTCGAACTGCCGCACGGAGAGTCCGGCGATCTCGGCCAGTTCGGAGACCTCCAGGCGCTCGCGGAAGTTCGCCTTCAAGTGCTCCGCCACCTCGGCGAGTTCGAGGTAGGGTTGGATCGCGGCGCGCTGCTCCTCGTAGCTCCGGACCGTGCCGCAGAGGCCGCAGACGTTCCCGTGCTTGTCGAAGAGCGGGAGCTTGTCGGTGATGAACCATTCCGGCCGCCCCTGGGCATTCGGGAACAACTCGATCAGCCCCAGGAGGGGCTGCCGGGTGGTGATCACGCGCTCGTCGTCGCGGTGGAACTTGTCGGCCATCCGCGGGGGGAAGATCTGCTTGTCGGTGAGGCCGACGATCTGCTCCTCTTTCTGGTAGCCGCAGCGTTTCACGAAAGCGGGGTTTCCTGCCACGAGGCGTCCTTCGCGGTCCTTCGCGAAGAAGAGGGTGCCGGGAAGATGATCGAAGAGGTGGCGGAATTGCCCGGGGGGTAATTCTTCCATCCATTTGCGGAGGTGCGGGGAAGTGTCCACTGGCGGAAACATACAAGTGGATCCCGGAATCTTACAAGCGATCTTCTCTATTACGCGTCAGCTTGAAAGCCCGCGACGATAAGGCAGGTTGTAAGCCTCAACCCGATCGTCTTAGATCCAAATTCATGCAAGCGCTCCGCTTATCCCTGCTGCTGCCGCTGCTCGCCCTCGGCGCGTTGTTGGCCAAGCCCCTGATCGTCCCGAAACCGGACGCCCGACGGCTGGAAGTCCTGTTCTTCGGTGCCCCGACCAAGAACGGCCCCCACCATGACCCCGTCACCCGCTACCGGGCCATCAAGAAGCACCTCGGTGTCGAGGGAATCGACTTCACCTACACCGAGGATCCCGCCGAGGCCCTGAACCCCGGGACCCTGGCGAAATACGACGCCCTCCTGATGTACGCCAACTGGGAGCAGAACGGCCCCATGCCCGCCGACCAGCTCAAAGCCCTGACCGACTACGTCGAGGGCGGCGGTGCCTTCCTGCCGATCCACTGCGCCTCCGCCTGCTACGGTGGATCGCCGGAGTTCATCAAGCTCGTGGGCGGCCGTTTCAAGACGCACAAGGACGGGGTCTTCCGCGTCACCAACGTGAACAAGAGCCACCCGATCATGCGCGGCTACAAGGGCTTCGAAGCCTGGGATGAAACCTACGTGCACGACCAGCACGGCGAGGACCGCGTGATCCTCGAAAAGCGCGACCAGGAGCCCTGGACCTGGGTCCGCCAGCAAGGCAAGGGCCGCGTCTTCTACACCGCCGCCGGCCACGACCATCGCGTGTGGGATTTGCCGGAATTCAACGAGCTGATCCGCAACGCCGTCTTCTGGAGCGTCGGTCAGGAAAAATACAAGCTCCTGCAGAACCTGAAGCTGCCGAAGCTGGAGCAGGAGAAGGTCGAGCTGCCGGGGTACCTGAAGCGCGAACTCATCACCAAGGCACAGAAGCCGATTTCCCCGGAGGAATCCATGAAGCTCGCGCAGGTGCCGGTGGGCTTCGAACTGGCGCTCTTCGCCAGCGAGCCGAACATCGTGAACCCGATCTTCGTGAACTGGGATCACAAGGGCCGCGCCTTCATCATCCAAACCGTCGACTACCCGAACAACCTGCACGCGGGGAACCTGGGCAACGACAAGATCATCATCGCCGAGGACCGCGACAAGGACGGCCGCGCCGACACCTTCACCACTTTCGCCGACAAGCTCTCGATCCCGACCTCGCTGGTCTTCGCCAACGGCGGCGTGATCTGCACGAACGGCACCGAGATGCTCTTCCTCAAGGACACCAACGGCGACGACAAGGCCGACGTCCGCCAGGTGCTCTTCAGCGGCTTCAACATGGGCGACACCCACGCCGGCGTGTCGAACCTGCGCTACGGCCACGACAACTGGATCTATGCCACGATCGGCTACTCCGGCTTCAAGGGCAAGGTGGGCGACAAGCAGCACGAGTTCTCCACCGGGGTGTTCCGCTTCAAGCCGGACGGCTCGATGCTCGAGTTCCTGCAGAACAGCACGAACAACACCTGGGGCCTCGGCACGACCTCCGACTTCGACCTGATGGGCTCGACCGCGAACGGCAACCCCTCCTTCTACCTGACCCACTCCCGGGCCAACTACGAGGCGGCCGGCCTGCGC
>CAMLOZ010000220.1 GCA_946481625.1 uncultured Haloferula sp.
CAAGACCGTCTTGTGCGAGCAGAATGGCGCGGTGCTCAAGGAATACGCGGAAGTTCCTGATGCCTTGGTGGCAAAGACGAGAGAGCTTCAGAAGTACTTCGGGATAAGCTTCGCTTATGTGGCGACGCTCAAGCCGAAGCCGACGAAGAAAAAAAGTCCTCTTGAGCAGCAAGCTTCGAGAAGCGGCCAGGCGACCAAGATTTCACCCAAGCGATGGACCCCTTCACGATCGGCAGATCCTACCGCGTGCTTCGGAGCTTTGGCGCACTGCGCGACTCGTTCACCGCGGGCGAGGTTTTGACTTACGACTCGAAGGCATGGTCGCGATACGACGGGATTACCGGGTATTTCTTCCAACAGGAGGGTCGCGAAGATCTCAGGGTTTGGGATCTGGATGACGATGCCGACGTGATGGTTTGGAAGGAGCTGTTCGAGGAGATTCCGGAGGGAGGGTAAGGGTGAGGTCTAGCAAGAGCTGGCACGGCAACAAGGGTCCTTGGACCTTGGATCGGGTGGATCGAGGGTGAAACGGATGTCTAGGCAATCCCTTCAGGGTTGGTGATCGGGGGGTAGTTTCCCGGGGTAACCGCTCCTGCGTCGCGGCAACCGCCGGGCTCTATTAGGGAACGGCGTTGCCGTTCTTGGAGGGGTGTCGGCTTCGCCTCGACCCCCGGGTTCCTGCGCTGTGATCTCTTCGGGGATCAGGGAAACAAGCGCGGGGGGCTCACGGGGGTGAGCTCACGCGGCCAGCTCAGCGAAGACCATCAGCCCGGAGTTCGTCTGGAGGGTGCTGATCACGACCACATCCTGTGTCGTGCCGATCTTCTTCACGGCATGATTTACGACGATCATCGTACCATCGGGAAGATATCCGACGCCCTGGTGCTCGTCCTTGCCGCCGCGGACGAGGGCGAGGCGGAGCTTCTCGCCGACGCCGACGGAGGGGCGGAGGGCGTCGAGGAGTTCGTCGAGGTTGAGCACGTCGAGGCCGCGGAGCTTGGCGACCTTGCAAAGGTTCTCGTCGCTGGTGAGGAGGCGGGCACCGAGAAGCTGGGCGACTTGGAGAAGACGGCCGTTGAGGGTTTCATCGGCAGTGACGCCGGCGTCCTCGATGCTGACCTGGAGATCCTTGGCGGAGCGCATGGACTCGAGGCAGGCGAGGCCGCGCTCGGCGCGTTGGCGTTTGGCAGGCGTGGGAGAACTGGCGAGGACCTGGATCTCATCGAGCACGAAGCGCGGGACGACGAGGCGGCCCCGGAGGAAGCCGGCACGGACGACGCCGGGGACGCGGCCGTCCATGATCGACTCGGCATCGAACACCACGGGCTGGCCGGTGCTGCTGTCCTGGCGGAACCGGACGTAGGGGACGATGAAGGCGAAGTCATCCCGGCTGCTGCGGAGCGCGAGCACGGCCCCGAGGAAGCCGAGGCTGGCGTAGAGGATGAGCTGGATGGTGAAGCTGATCGTGGTGATCAGGGCTTCCGCGCCGACGACCTCCGTGCCGTCGCGCGACTGCAACCGATCCCGGACGGCGAGCGAGACGAGATTCGAGATATCGATGCGGGTGATCAGCCAGGCGCAGAACATGCCCACCAGCAGGCCGAAGGTGGCGGTGGAGAAGCCGCGGAGGCTGAAGCCCTTGATGAGGGTCTCGATCCAGATGAAAAAGGCACCGACGATCAGGCCGGTGATGAGGCCGGTGGTCATGCTGACCTCTACCGGCGTACCCTTCGTGCTCAGTGCGATGGCCGCACCGGCCACCTCGCAAACCAGGAGGTACAGGAGGCGGGCGACATTGACGGAGGCGGGAGCCATGGGGTGCTTGAAGCATCGGGTATTCGTGGCGAAGCGGCAAGAGCCAAGAGGAAAAGCAGATAGGCTGGAGCAGAGAGCGGGGAGTCTGAATTCCATCTCCAAGCTCCGTGCTCTCCGCTCATCGCTCCTGAAAAAAAGCCCCGCTCCCGGTGAGGGAGCGAGGCTTGGAGAATTTCGGGTTGTAAGCCGGAGGTTACCAGTCGTCGCCGCCGCCACCGTAGCCGCCCTTGCCGCCACCACCGTAGCCGCCCTTGCCGCCACCGCTGTAGCCGCCCTTGCCGCCACCGCCACGGCGGTCGCGATCATAGCCGCCGCCACCACCGCCACCACCGCCGCCACGGCGCTCGCCGTAGCCGCCACCACCACCGCCACGGCGTTCGCCGCCGCCGCCGAAGCCGCCGCGACCACCACCGCCGCCGCCGAAGCCACCGGGCTTCTTCTCGCGCGGTTCAGCCGGGTTCACGCGCAGCGGACGGCCGCCGAGTTCCTTGCCGTCCACAGCATCGGCCGCCTCCTTGACGCGGGCGCTGTCAGCCAAAGTCACGAAACAAAACCCGCGCGGGCGACCGGTTTCACGGTCCGTGACGATTTTCACTTTCTCCACCGGTCCGAAGTCGGCGAAGAGACCGGCCACTTCTTCTTCGGTGGCGCTGAAGGGCAGGTTGCCCACGTAGATGTCCATTGTCTGTAGTCGCTACGCCATTTCTCAAATACCACTCCTACAGCCGATGGCGCAAAGACCGGAAGAAGCGTGACCGGCAATGAGGACGCCGGACATTTCCCCCGCTACACGGTAGGAGATCTTACGGCAAGCCCATAAATCAAAGGATCCGGGAACTTTTTAAAAAACGCCCGGGCTTGGATTTCAGGCACTCACGTCAGTTCGGGGCGAACGGGAATGCCGCGCTCCGAAAAATATCGCTTGGCCTCGCCGACGGTGTGCTTGCCGAAGTGGAAGATGCTGGCCGCCAGCACGGCGTCCGCCTTGCCCTTTTCCAGCACTTCCACCATGTGATCGAGGTTTCCCGCGCCGCCGCTGGCAATGACCGGGATGCCGACGCTCTCCGAGATGGCGGCGGTGAGCTCGCAGTCATAGCCGGCCTGGGTGCCATCCGCATCCATGCTGGTCAGCAGGATCTCCCCTGCCCCGCGGCGCCAGACTTCCTTCGCCCACTCCACGGCATCGAGGCCCACGGGCGTGCGGCCGCCGTGCGTGTAAACGCCCCACTTGCCCGGCCCCTCGCGCTTGGCATCGATGGCGACGACGATGCACTGGCTGCCGAAGGTCTTCGCACCGGCATCGACGAGGCCGGGGTCCTTCACCGCGGACGTGTTGATGCCGACCTTGTCGGCCCCGGCGAGGAGCATCTCGCGCATGTTTTCCACGCTGCGGATGCCGCCGCCGACGGTGAGCGGGATGAAGCAGTGCTCGGCGGTGCGGCGGACCACATCGACCATGGTGGCGCGATTGTCCGAGGAGGCGGTGATGTCGAGGAAGACGAGCTCGTCGGCCTGCTGGGCGTTATAGGCCATGGCCGCCTCGACGGGATCGCCCGCATCGATGAGATCGACGAAGTTCACGCCTTTGACGACGCGGCCGTCGGTGACGTCGAGGCAAGGGATGATGCGTTTGGCAAGCACGGCGGGTGGATAGGGGAGGAATCTTGAAGTGGAAAGGCAAGAAAGGCGAACGCCGAACATCGAACGCCCAACGTCGGATATCGAATGAAAGACGGGAACAGCCGGAAAGGCAGGAGGTATTCGCCCGTGCGATTCGGCTGGCTCAGGCGAGATGTTCGTCGAGCCAGTCGGCGACCTCGTTGATGACCTTGGGGTAGCTCTTCTCGTCGAAGGAATGACCGGCACCCGGAATCTCCACCAGGCGCTTCGGTTCCTCGGCGGTGTCGTAGGCGTCGCGGCTGTCTTGGATGAGGACGACATCGTCGGCGGTGCCGTGGATGAGGAGCCAGGGAACGGTGATCTCACCGACCTCGTCGAAGAGGTCGCCGATGGACTCCATGTCATCGACGTACTTCTGCGAGAGCGGACACGCCGGCTCATCCCACATGAAGCCCTTGCCGGGGATAATCGAGCCGAATTCGCGCTCGCAGAATTCCTCCGTGCGGACCATGCCGGCGAGGGTGACGAGCACGCGGATGCGGTCTTCCTCCGCAGCGGTCATGACGCCGACGGCACCGCCCATGCTGTGGCCGATGTAGGCGATCTTCAGGCGGGGCGGCAGGGCATCGAGGACATCGCGGAGATCGGCGCTTTCCTTGGTGATGGTCGAGTCGCGGAAGTCGCCTTCCGAGTTGCCGTTGCCGGTCCACGAAAGGCGCAGGCAAGGCCAGCCGCGGGAGGCGAGGCCTTCGGCGAGAGTCACGAGCAGGGGGCGGTCCTTGTTCCCGGTGACGCCGTGGGTAAGGATGACGAGCGCGTCCTCGCGGGTGCCCGGGTGGAAAGCGGTATCGAGCTTTTCGCCGTGGCGGTTGCGGAATTCGGGAAGGTCCATCGGGTAAGGGTGCGGCAATCAGTGGACCGTGCGACCGGGAAAGGTCAATTCGGCGATGCCCGACTTATCGAGTTCGCCGAGGCCGAGTTCGATCATGCGGTGGTACTGCGCCTCGGTGGCGAGCGAGAGCGGGACATTCACCCCGGTATCCGCGGCGAGTTGGTTCGCGATGCCACTGTCCTTCGCGGCATGGGCGGCGGAGAAGAAGCAATCGTGCTCGCGGGCGATCATGTCGTCGCCATCGGTTTCGAGAACGCGGGAGTTCGCGCCGGTCTGGGAGAAGACCTCCTTGAGCATCTGGAGGTCGAGCCCCAGGGCGGAGCCGAGGCCGAGGCCTTCGGCGAGTCCGGCGGTATTGATGTTCATCACCATGTTCACGAGCGCCTTGACCTTCGCCGCCTGCCCGGTGCCGCCGACGTGGCGGAGAGAGGAGGAGAGGTCCTTGAGGATGCCTTCCACCTTCGCGAAAGCATCCGGCGTGCCCCCGACCATGAGGTAGAGCGTTCCCTGGCGGGCCTGGGTGATGCTGGAGGCCATGCAGGCTTCGAGCGAGGTGGCACCGGCGGCGGTCGCGGCGGCGTCCACTTCCACGTGGACCTCGGGGCTCACGGTGGCGCAGTTGATGAAGGTCTTGCCGGCGGCATTGGTAAGCAGGGAATCGCCTCCGGAAGCGAAGATCCCGCGCATGGCCGCGTCGTCGGTGACCACGGTGATGATCACGTCGGCTGCGGCAGTGACTTCCGCCAAGGTGGTCGCGACAGTGGCACCGATTTCCGCGGCAAGGTCGGCGGCGATTTGCGGGAAGGCGTCGAAAACGGTGGTCACCGGATAGCCCCGGTCCTTGAGGCGGCGCGCCATGTTCGCTCCCATGCGGCCGGTTCCGACGAATCCAATGCGTGCTTTCGACATCGGGGGGAGCTTGGAGCAGGAGGCGCGGGCTGTAAATACCCTGCGGGGACCGGATCAATTCCGCGCGGAGGAATTTCGGGGGCCGGGCGGGAGAGGCGACGAAAATCCTGTAATTTCCGCAATGACTGCAAAACATCGGGGGCTGTCGGGCGTTTCTCCTGACCAACCCTGCAAACCCATGCGCCGATCCACGCTCCTCGCCCTCATTCTCGCCACCCCGGTCCTCCATGCCGAACCGCTGACGCAGGCGGACAAGGAGGCCCTGATGGAGAAACTCGAATCGTTGAACGACACGGCCAAGGAGAAGGCCATGACCCGGATGGGCAGCGCGATCGGTGCCTTCCGCACCGGGATGGCGAGCGACGAAGCTGCGGTGGATCTCTACCTGAAGTGCGTGGAGAAGGTGCAATTCGAGGACCAGAAGCGCAGCGCGCAGGATTTCCGCGAATGGAAGCGGCGCGAGGGCGAGCGGCTGGACCAGGAGGGTCTGAAGCGTTGCCTGCGCCACCAGCTCCGCTGGCTGGTGCTGACGCTGGAGGCAGCGGAGAAGCCGGATCAGATTCCCCAGTTGGCGACACGTGCTTCGGAAGCACTGGACTCGATTTTCAGCAGCCCGGATCAATTCGAGGGCAATGTGGACCCGCTGCGCCAGCCGGTGACGGAGACGGTTTTTGCCCGGGCCTATAGCCTCGGGGGGCTGAAGGTGGAGAAGTGGCCGCTGTCGCCGCTGGAACTGGGCCAGGTCTTCGACCAGGTCATGCTGCCGCCGCTGCGTGCGAAGGGAAGCTACGATACGATGCGGGAGCAATGGCAGCGCCGGATCCGCTACGAGGGGATCGCCCGGCAGAGCTTCACGGGCCGCCGCGAGAAGGGCAAGAAGGAGGAATCCAGCCCGGAGTACGACAAGTGGGTCTCGGAAGGCCAGCCGGAGATGGTGTGGAACATGGAAATGGATCTCTACAAAGCGGGCGACCAGAAGCGGGCGGCCTTGCGCATGCTGGGGCACATCGAGACCCACGTGACGCACCCGAAGGCGCGTGAGTGGGGCATGCAGTTCCGCGGGCTGATCGAGCCGGCGAAGGCCGCTCCGGAAACGGCGGACAAGGCGGCACCTTGAGAGAGCTTGTCAGCGCGTCACCTCGGTGCCGATGCCACCATGGGTGAAGATCTCCAGCAGCAGGGCGTGCGGCAGGCGGCCATCGATGAAGTGGACCTTGCGGACGCCGGCATTCAGGGCGTCGATGGC
>CAMLOZ010000221.1 GCA_946481625.1 uncultured Haloferula sp.
TCCTGCCCTCCCACCTGCGGAAATCCTTCACCAGTTGAAGTAGCGCGACGTGGCACCGCGGACTTGCGAAGTTGCGCTACTCCTCTCGACGAAGTCCCCATCTTGAGGCATCTTCTTCCCGATGACACCAGGAGCCATCCGCGCCCGATCCCCGCTCTGCGAAAGCCACGCGGAGGAGATGGCGAGCATGGTCACCCATGCCATCGGCACCGCTCTCGCCATTGCCGCCCTGGTCGCGATGGTCCTCATCGCGGAGGGTGAGGCCTACCGGACCATCTCCGCCAGCGTCTTCGGCGGCACCCTCATCCTGCTCTACCTCTCGTCCACGATCTACCACGCCACCTCCTGCGAACGTCGCAAGCCGATCCTCCAGGCCCTCGACCACGCGTGCATCTATCTCCTGATCGCGGGCTCCTACACTCCTCTCACCCTCGTCGCCTTGCGCGGGCCCTGGGGTTGGACGCTCTTCGGCATCGTCTGGACGATGGCGCTCGGCGGCGTATTGCTGAAGACCCTCTGCCGCACCAAGCGCGATAGCTGGTGGTCCACCGCCCTCTACATCGTCATGGGCTGGCTCGCCGTCATCGCCTGGGGTCCGATGATCCGGGCCCTTCCCCCTGCGGGCGTCGGATGGATGGTCGCAGGCGGCCTCTGCTACACCCTCGGCGTGATCTTCTTCGCCTGGCGGAAGCTCCGTTTCAACCACGCCATCTGGCACCTCTTCGTGCTCGCCGGCAGCGCCTGCCATGTGATCGCCAGCGCGCTCTACATTTTGCGCTAGAGCCAGCCCATGCCCGAGCTTCCCGAAGTCGAAACCACCCGCCGCGGCGTCGAACCGCACATAAAAGGCAAGCTCATCCGCGAGGTCATCGTGCGCCACCGCGGGCTCCGCCTTCCGGTTTCGGAGTCCTTGGACCAGATCACCGGCGACCGAGTCACCGCAGTGAGGCGGCGCTCGAAGTATCTCATCTTCGATCTCGCCAAGCATGGCTCGCTGCTCGTTCACCTCGGCATGTCGGGAAGCTTGCGCTTACGACCGCCCGCGGAGGACTTCAAGAAACACGACCACATCGCCCTTACTCTGGATTCCGGCAAGCAACTCCGCTTCCACGACCCGCGGCGCTTCGGCATCTTCCTTCATCTCGCGGAAGGCGATCCCTTGAAGCATCCGCTCCTCAAGGGTCTTGGCCCCGAGCCCTTGGAGGACGACTTCACGACGAGCACCCTCGCCCGGGCCTTCTCTAACAAACGCATCGCCGTCAAGGTCGCGCTCATGGATGCCAAGGTCGTTGTCGGCGTCGGCAATATCTACGCCAACGAAGCCCTCTTCCGTGCCGGCATCCGCCCCGCCGCCCCGGCGAACAAAGTCACGAAGCCGCGGCTCGCCAAGCTCGTCCAAGCGATCCGCGACGTCCTAACAGAATCGATCGAGCAAGGCGGCACCACCCTGCGAGACTTCCTCAACTCCGACGGGGAGCCCGGCTACTTCGCCCAGCGCCTCTACGTCTACGAGCGCAAGGGCCAGCCCTGCCGCGTCTGCGGCACCCCCATCAAGCAAGCGGTCATGGGCCAGCGCTCCACCTACTGGTGCCCGAAGTGCCAGAAGTAGGTCCCGGCCGCCAGCGGCAGGGACGCTTCTCCGAGACGTCCGGCGAATGACGGCCGCCTTTGCCACCCGGCACCGACCCACCGCTGCAACTCCTGCACCCCCGGGGAACGTCACCCCGGAGCGTCGCGATGCAGACGCACTCCGGAATTCCACGGAGTCCTTCCATCGCATAATCGGTGCCTGCCGCTACACCCGGTGAAGACATGACCGCCCTCCATCGTTCCAAGCTCTTCTGGCTCGGCCTTTTCGGGCTCGTGTTCCTGCTTTGGGCCTGGAAGGACTCGCGAAACGATTCCGCCGTCATCCTCTGGCAATCCAAGGCCATGGGCTTCAGCGCGAGCCACTCCGGTTCTTTGATTCACCTGGGTCGGGTGAATGGAGGCAAGGCCTATTCGCGGCCTGACAAGCGGATCCATCTCCAGCGGAACCACCTCAAGACCCGCTCCCCGTGGTTCCAGCGATTCCAACTTTACGACGTGCGCAGTCCCGCCGGTCTCTCGCAATCGGTCGCGATCCCTTACTGGGCAATCGTCGCGATCCACCTCGTGGCCTGGATCCTGGCGCTCCTCTGGCAACGGAGATGGCTCCACAAAGCCCTCTCCGGAAGCGTCACAACGGATGCCGGACTTCCTCAGCGAAGCCCGGCCGATTCTTGATCCGCAGCCTCACCCGATCAGCGCCTCGTAGCCGGCGGCATCGAGCAGCTTGTCGAGTTGCGCGGCGTCCTTGATCTTGAGCTTGAAGATCCAGCCCTTGCCGTAGGGATCGGTGTTCACCAGCGAAGGATCGGCTTCCACCGCATCGTTCACTTCCACCACCTCGCCCGAGACCGGCGCGTAGATATCGCTGGCCGCCTTCACCGATTCCACCACGGCGGTCGGGTCGCCCACGTCCACGGTCTTGCCGACCGGCGGAAGCTCGACGAACACCACGTCGGTGAGTTCTTCCTGCGCATGGTCGGAGATCCCCACGGTGGCGATGTCGCCTTCGAGAAGCACCCACTCGTGCGAATTGTTGTAGCGGAGGTTTTGCGGAACGTTCATCGGGTATGCTGAGCTTATGCTTTCGGGGTGGCGGGCTTGTAAAACGGTTTCTTCACGACCTTCGCCGGGAACTGGCGGCCGCGGACATCCACGAACAGGTCGGTTCCCGGCTTCGCGAGGGCGGCCGGCACATAGGCCATGCCGATACCCTTGCCCAAGCTCGGCGAAAGCACTCCGCTGGAAAGTTCCGAGACCACCTGCCCGGAGCCATCCAGCACCGGGTAATGCGAGCGCGGCGGTGCCCCCTTGTCGGTATATTCCAGCGCGACGAGTCGCTGTGCCGGGCCTTCCGCCTTCTGCTTGGCCAGCGTCTCGCGGCCGATGAAGTCGCCCTTGTCGAGATCCACGAAAAATCCGAGCCCCGCCTCGATCGGCGTCCGCTCGGGTGAAAGGTCGCTGCCATTGAGCGGATAGCACATCTCCAGCCGCAGGCTGTCCCGGGCACCGAGACCGCAGGCCTTCGCCCCGCACGCGATGAACTTCCCGAACCACGCCTCGCCTTCAGATGCCGTGCAGAAAAACTCGAAGCCGTCCTCGCCGGTGTAACCGGTCCGACACACCACCGCTTCGCCGCCTTCCACCGGGAAGCGCACGATGCCGTTGCGCGGCGGTAGGTCCCGACCGGGACAGGCTTTCGCGAAGACCGCCGCCGAATCCGGACCCTGCACCGCCATCCCGGCCCACAGCGCGCTTTCGTTCGAGAACTCCACGTCCTCCGGCTGGTGCTTCGCCATCCAGAAATAATCCTCCTCGATCATCGAGGCATTCACCACCAGGAAGAAGGTCTCCTCACCCGTACGATAGACGATCAGGTCGTCGATCACCCCGCCGCCTTCATTCAGCAGGAAAGAATACTGGCCTTGGCCGGGAGCGAGCTTCGCGACGTTGTTCGCGAGCATCCGGTTCAACCAATCCAAAGCTCCTGGACCGCTCGCGATGAACTGGCCCATGTGCGAGATGTCGAAGATGCCGGCCGCCGTGCGCACCGCCGCATGCTCGTCCATGATCGACGTGTACTGGACCGGCATGCTCCATCCCGCGAAGGGAACCATGCGGGCGCCGAGACGGGCGTGGAGGGACTCCAACGGAGTGCTCTGGATGGTGCTCACGGGCGAAGCCTGTGAAGCCTCTCTCCCCTTGTCAAACCGCGCCCCTTATGCGGGGTGAAATTGACCGATTCTATCGCCCCCGCCGGGATTCGTAGACCTTCTCCATCGTGTTCAGCACGTCCGTGATCCGGTCGTGCCGTTTCGGCCGGGGGCGAAGCTGCAACTCGTCCTTGAGCCGCATGTAGTCGTTGAACTCCCCGCTCAGCTCGCGGGCCTGCGAGATCTCGATGAAGTCCATGAAGTCCCGCGCGCGCAGGGCACGCTCCATACGGATCCGGCGCTGGTTCGCCAGCTCCTCCACCTGCTTCGCCAGATCGTCGCCCTTCTTCCCGCCGGCCAGATCGCGGAGGATCTGCTGGTACTCGGCCAGCAGGGACCGGTAGGAGGGGAAGCAGCGGTAGCTCAGGCGCGAGAGCGCGTCTTCCGCGGGGCGCAGGGCCTCCACCCGCTCCTGCTCCTTCAGCCCGGGGAGAAGCTTCCACTCGTCGATGCCGTGGTTCACCACGTTCCCGTCCGGGCCGCGCAGGTGGAAGCGCAGGGCCTCGTCCAGCGCCAGTTCGGTGTCGCGGATCGACAGTACCTCGGTAAGTTGCGGCTGCACCATCCGGGCCAGCTTCAGCGCCCACCATTTCTGCAAGCTGTTGCCGGAAAGATTGAGTTGCGGGAAATGCCTCCGCAGCAGCACCGGCATCTCGCCGGCGAAGCGCGCGGCCTCACCGCAGAAGGATTCGAAGGCGCCGCGACCCTCCGGTTGCTCGAGCAAGGCCATCACCAGCGCCCCCGAGAGCGCGCGGAAGGACAGACGCGAGGCCCCGTCCAGCCGCCGGAAATTGTCATCGGGCAACTCGAAAATCTCATCCGCCGTGAAACCTCCGCCCTGGCGGAAGACCCCTTCGTAGAGACGCCGGTCGGCGCGGCTCGTGCGCCACTTGTTCGCCTCGATCAAACCCTCCACCAGCCACGGGCGCACCACGAGGATCTCGTCGTAGCCCTCCGGCTTCGCCCCGCGAAGCGCCCGCTCGTAAAGCAACATGGTGAGAGCCGCCCGCTCCAGTTGCTCGTTGTCGATTCCCCGTGAAAGGTGAACGCGGATCCGTAGAATGAAGGTCTCCGGTGTTACAACGAGTTCATAGACGACGCTGCGCGGCGGCGGCGGATCGCCCGGCTTGCCGGAGAAGATCACATCCACCGGCACCTTGAACTCCTCCGCCCTGCCCTTCGGTGTCAGGCGCAGCGGTGCGTTCGGGTTCTTCTCTTCCTCCGAGTCGGCCCCGTTCTTCAGAAGATCCTCGAAGTTGTCCTTCGTTTGCTCCAACAGCAGGGCCACCGAGCCGCGTTGGGCACTGTCTCCCCCGCTCACGCGGAACATGCCGGAGCGGCTCACCGCCCGGTCCACCGGCACCGGCTGGGGAACATTTCCGCCGGGCTTGACCACCTGCGGCACTTCTTCGAACGGCACCGCGGCGGGCGCTTCTTCCACCGGTACCGCCGCCGGCGGCTCCTGTGCCGCGAGGCAGGGAAGCATCGCGGCGATCAACAGGCCGGCTTGGAAGAAGGGTCGCGCCATGGGTTGTTAGAAAGTTCCCGACGGCCCCGGTAGCGCGGAGCCGCCATCGGGCCGCGGATCAAGCACCAGCTTGCCGTCCTCGATCGTGATCCGCGCCATCTCCTCGAAGGCACTGCTCAGCTCGGTCTTGTAAACTCCGGCCAGCTTCCCGAACGAGGGCAGCACCAGATGCGAGAATCCCTGCGGCACCACGAGCTGCCCGAAGCGCCCGCCCTTCATCAGCTTCTGCGCGATCGGACTATCCGGCATCTGCGGAAAATAGGTCCCGCCGTTCCGCATGACGTTGGTCACCGCGCGGTCGTTCAGTTCGATCACCTGCTCGACCCGGAAATACATCGAGGTCGTCATCGGCCGCCCCATCACCGAGCGGACGATGATCACCTCGGCGCGCTCCTTCTCCAGGCGCACCCGCACGTCGTCGAGCGTGACGAACTTTTCAAGCAAGCCGCCCTGCTTCGCCGCCAAGCTCTGCTTCAGGTAAAGATTGATCTCCTCCTCCGTCAGACTCAGCGGGAAGCTCTGGTGCACCGCGTTCTTGAGCACCTGCCGCAAGTCGCGCGCCTTCGCTCCGGAAGCCGACACGGGCGAGGTGCCCTTGAGGTCGCTCAGGTCCTGCGGCTGGAAGATGAACCACACCGCCACCCCGAGCCCGGCCACGCCGGCGAAGGTGAAAAGAGAGACCAACTTGCCCAGGCAACTGCCGCGGCGCTTCGGGGATTCCTGTTTCTCGTCGGCCATGTGCGCGAGGCGTAGCAAACGCGATCGCGTTTGGGAAGAGCGCTCAATCGCCGCTTTTCGCGGGCGCGGCGGCGGGAGCCGGAGCCGCCGGCGCGGATGGCGCTTCCGCCGGCTTGGCAGCCGCGCTGTCCTGCTTCGCCCCGTCCTTGTAGGAACTCGAGCGGTAGTCCGTCTGGTAGAAACCCGCGCCCTTGAAAATCAATCCGGCACCCGTCCCGAGCAGGCGCCTCACCTTCCCGTCGCAATTCTCCTGCGGGCAATCTTCCAGCTTCGCATCGTTCATGCTCTGGAAGACCTCGAAGCGGTGACCGCACTTCTGGCAGACGTAATCGTAATTCGGCATGGCTCTCGGGCCCGCATCCATAGCACGCGCCCGCCCGCATGCAAGCCCCCCGGGACCGCGAGCC
>CAMLOZ010000222.1 GCA_946481625.1 uncultured Haloferula sp.
GGGTCACGTCTTCCCGACCGATCCCTGGGAGCAGCTCCGCGGTGCCGCCGGTGCCGTGTTCGGTTCCTGGATGAACGACCGTGCGATCGTTTACCGCCGCAAGTACAACATCCCGGCCGAGTGGGGCACGGCGGTGAACGTGCAGGCGATGGTTTACGGCAACACCGGCGACAAGTCCGGTTCCGGCGTGGCCTTCACCCGTAACCCGACCAACGGCGTGAACGAATTCTACGGTGAATTCCTCATCAACGCACAGGGCGAAGACGTCGTCGCCGGCGTCCGCACCCCGGAGCCGGTGGCGCTGCTCAAAAAGCAGATGCCGAAGCCCTTCGCCGAACTGATGAAGGTCCGCCAAATCCTGGAGAAGCACTTCAAGGACGTGCAGGACGTCGAGTTCACGATCCAGGAAGGCAAGCTGTTCATGCTGCAGACCCGCAACGGCAAGCGCACCGCCGCCGCCGCTCTGAAGTTCTCCATGGACATGCACAAGGAAGGCCTGATCGACTGGAAGACCGCGGTGCTCCGCAACCCGGCCGAACAGCTCGACCAGCTCCTTGCCCCGATCTTCGACCTTGCCGACGTGGCGAAGGCGAAGGAACTGGCCAAGGGTCTCCCGGCCGGCCCGGGTGCGGCCTCCGGCAAAGTGTACCTCAACGCCGACCGCGCGGCTGCCGCCGAAGCGAAGGGTGAGAAGGTGCTCCTCGTCCGCAACGAAACCTCTCCGGAAGACCTTCGCGGCATGATCGCCGCCGAGGGCATTCTCACCGCCAAGGGCGGTGTCTCCTCGCACGCCGCGCTCGTCGCCCGCCAGATGGGCAAGGTCTGCGTCTGCGGTGCTTCCGCGGTGGAGATCGACTACGAGAAGCTGACCGTGACCGCTTCCGGCCAGGTCTTCAAGGAAGGCGACTACATGTCGATCGACGGCACCTCCGGCACCGTTTACGGCGGCCAGCTCAAGACCGCTCCTTCGGAAATCATCACGGGCATCGTCGACAACGACAAGGCCTCGAAGAAGACCGAGAAGTTCAAGAGCTTCCTGCAGCTCATGGAATGGTGCGGCCAGGTCACGAAGCTGGGCGTCCGCACGAATGCCGACACGCCGGAGCAGACCCGCATCGCCATGGCCTTCGGTGCCCAGGGCATCGGCCTGACCCGTACGGAGCACATGTTCTTCGAAGGCGACCGGATCGACGCGATGCGCGAGATGATCCTCGCCACCGACGTGGGTGCCCGCAAGGCCGCCCTGGCCAAGCTGCTCCCCTATCAGCGCGAGGACTTCACCGGCATCTTCAAGACCCTCAAGGGCCTGCCGGCGACCATCCGCCTCCTGGACCCGCCGCTCCACGAGTTCCTTCCGCACACCAAGGAGCAGCAGCTCGATCTCTCCAAGAAGATCGGCATCCCGGTGGAAGTCATCATCCAGCGCGTGCACGACCTGCACGAGTTCAACCCGATGCTGGGTCACCGCGGCTGCCGTCTCGGCATCGCCTACCCGGAAATCACCGAGATGCAGGCCCGCGCGATCTTCGAAGCCGCGGCCGACGTGTCGAAGAAGAAGATCCCGGTGAAGCCCGAGGTGATGATCCCGCTGGTGGGCTTCGGCAAGGAGTTCGACCTCCAGGCCGAGATCGTCCACCGCGTGGCGAAGGAAGTCATGGCCGAGAAGAAGGTCACCTTCGAGTACCAGGTCGGCACGATGATTGAAGTGCCGCGCGGTGCCCTCACCGCCGACGAGATCGCCAAGGGCGCCGAGTTCTTCAGCTTCGGCACGAACGACCTCACCCAGACCGCGCTCGGCATCAGCCGCGACGACATGGGTGCCTTCCTCATGCCCTACACCGAGGCGGAGATCTTCAAGAAGAACCCCTTCGCGACGCTCGATGCGACCGGCGTGGGCCAGCTCATGGAGACCGCTGTCACCAAGGGCCGCAGCACCCGCCCGAACATCAAGCTCGGCATCTGCGGCGAGCACGGTGGTGATCCGGACTCGGTGAAGTTCTGCCACCAGCTCGGCCTGAACTACGTGTCCTGCTCGCCGTACCGCGTGCCGGTCGCCCGCCTCGCCGCCGCCCAGGCAGCGATCATGGACGGCAGCGCCGCCAAGCCGGCTGCGAAGAAGGCTGCGAAGAAGGCCCCGGCCAAGAAGGTTGCGAAGAAGGCAGCCAAGAAGGCCGCGAAGAAGAAGTAAGCCCCACAGCTGACTTCCGCTAAGTTCAAAGCCGCTCCGGGAAACCGGGGCGGCTTTTTCATTCCCCGGATCCCACGAAAGGCCACGGGTCTTGCCATCCGGCGGCAATCGGCGAGCCTGCCGCCGTGCATCGCCAGCCTCTTCTCGATCAACTCGCCGATTACCAGAGTCGTCACCCGGAGGAAGCGGGGACCGTGCAGCGCTTCATCGGCTTCGTGGAGCGCTGTCCGGATTGCTTCGAGCGTTCGCTGCCGGAAGGGCATGTCACGGGATCGGCGTGGATCGTGGATGCGGATGGCGGGCGGGTTTTGCTCACGCATCATCGCAAGCTGGATGCGTGGCTGCAGCTCGGCGGGCATGCGGACGGCGAGGCGGACGTGCTCGCGGTGGCGCTGAAGGAAGCGCGGGAAGAGTCGGGGCTTGAGGATTTCGAGGTGCTCGGCGAGGGCATCTACGATCTGGACATCCATCCGATCCCGGAGCGGAAGGGCGTGCCGGAGCACTACCACTATGACGTGCGGTACGTCCTGCGGGCGACGGGGAGTACGGACTATGTGGTGAGCGAGGAATCGCACGACCTGCGGTGGGTGCCGGTGGACGAGGTGGCGGGGCTGACGAACGATGGCTCGATGCTGCGGATGGTCCGGAAGTGGGGGAGCGAAAAGGGCAGTTGACATGCAACCGTTTGGTTGCCTATTTTCCCACGCAGATGGACGAAGTCTTCAAAGCTCTGGCGGATGAAAGCCGGCGGGCCTTGCTGGACCGGCTCCATGCCCGGAACGGACAGACGCTCGGCGAGCTGTGCGACGGGCTCGACATGACGCGCCAGGCGGTGACGAAGCACCTCGGGATCCTTGAGGCTGCCAATCTCGTCGCCACGGTGCGGCGCGGGCGGGAGAAATTGCACTACCTCAATCCGGTGCCGATCCACGAGATCGGAGTTCGGTGGATCGGGAAATTCGAAGTGCAGCGTCTCGACGCGCTCGCGGAACTCAAACGCAACCTCGAACAACAAGAACGGCCATGAGCACTCCAAACCTCGTTTACGTCACCCAGATCCGCACCACTCCCGCCAAGCTGTGGGAAGCTCTCACCAACCCCGAGTTCATCGAGCAGTATTGGTTCGGCTACAGGAATATTTCCACTTGGCAGGAGGGGGCTGCGATCGAGAGCCGCAATGCCGAGGGCGAACTCGGCTTCCAAGGCAAGATTCTCAAGAGCGTGCCCGAAAAGGAACTGATCTTCTCCTTCATCGACATCCGCTACGACGAGCCGCCGTCGCGCGTCACGTTCCGGATCGAGCCCCACAGTGCCGAAGCGGTACAGCTCACGGTGCTCCACGATGAATTCCCCGAGGTCAGCGCGCTCCGCGACCGGGTCTCGAACGGCTGGCCGTCGATCGTCGAGGGGATCAAGGCGCTGCTGGAGACCGGAGCGACGGAACTCAAGGCGGGCTGCGCCGCGGGTGCCGCCAAGTAAACCTGCTCACCCTACCCCGCCATGAACGATCCGAAGTTGGTTTACGTGACGATCATCCGCAGCACGCCCGCGAAGTTGTGGGAGGCGCTGACGAACCCCGATTTCATCCGGCATTACTGGTTCGGACGCCGGAACACATCGACCTGGAAGGAAGGCGAGGTGATTGAAAGCCGCTCCCCGCAAGGGGAACTCGAATGGCACGGGAAAATCGTGAAGAGCGTGCCGGAGAGCGAGTTGATCTTCACCTTCGACGAACTCAGTTGCGGCGAGCCGCCTTCCACCGTGACCTTCAAGATCGAGCGGCTCGGTGCCGGGACCATGCCCCAGGGCGACGCGGTGCAGCTCACGGTGATCCACGAGGATTTCCCGGAGGGCAGCAAGGTGCGCGAGGGGGTCTCCAACGGTTGGCCGGCGATCCTGAGCAGCTTGAAGTCATTGCTGGAGACCGGGAAGTCGCTGGAGCTGGGGTGGCGCGGGGATTCGTAAGCGGCCCGTCGCGAGCGTTATCGGCTAGACAGCCATCTGGAGGCGGTTGCGTTCCGCCCATTCGGCGATGATGCGGCGTTCGAAGGGCGCGGGGCAGCGATTCCAGCGGCCCCGCGCCTGGACGATGCGACGCGTGGCGCGGTCGACCTCGATGGTGATGCGGGAAAAAGCCCGTTCGGCATTCTCGACCCAAAGGTGCTGCCTGAGCGCGAAGATCGACGAGCGTTCCGCGACGCAGCGGCGCCAATAGGACCCGACACAGTGCCGCAGGGCGCGGCCGTCGAACGCGAGTTGGGCATGGGAACGGCGCTCGACGATGGTCCACCGCGAGGGTGCTCCGCGCGAGGCACTGCGCTTGATCTCGAAAGGCTGCATCTCCGGCATGGGGCTCCACACGGCATGCGCGACATGGCGCAGTTCCGCCCGCAACCCGGGTCTGGTCAGATCGTGGTTGCGGAAGCGAAGCCCTTGGGATTCCGCGAAGGTGAGAAGATTCCGCCAGCGTTGATAGCAGTGGCGGCGGAGTTCCCCGAGGGGTTGACCGATCAACAAATTCGCGCGGTTCAGATGATGGTGATCCAGGAGTTCGGCGATGAAATCCGCAATGACGCCGAAGTCGCTCGGATCGAAGTCCGGATCCGCGGAGAGCTTCGCGAGCAGGCGCCAGCGGATTTCCTCATGGGCAAATCCGGAGGAAATGGGATTTGAGAGGACCGCCGTGACGAGGCCCTCCGAAGCACTTAGCGTCGTGAGCTGCCCCCAGCGCAAGGCTTGATAAATGCCGAGGCCCGAGGGGGCGTTCATCGCATGGTGGATCGCCTTGCGGGTGAGGGCGGCAGGCATTCCCTTCGCGGTGCGCCAGCTCCCTCCCTTTGCGACGTGGAGGTACCAGTGACGCTCGTTACGGATCAAATCGCCGGGAAGGTACCAGGCCGAATCGAAGAACGCGGGCACCGGCCACTCCGCAAAGAGATGGCGGAGCAGGTTGGCGAAGTATTCTTCCGGTACGAGGTCCGCCGGGGGTTGCCATTGTTCCGGCTGCCGCAGCCAACCCGCGGCATAGGCGGCCACCCGGACCAAGGCGGGCACGATGCTGCGGCTGAGCCCGTGCGCGACGGAAAGCAGCGGGCTGGAGGTAGCGACGGCGGTGAACAAACGGCGGCAGGCGGGACGAAGCACCCCGGCCAGCGGGTTCGGGCGGTGGAAGGTTTTGTTGAGATGCCGGCAGTACTTGCGGAAGTGCCGGTTGCGGATCGACGAGGCCACCCAAGCCCCGCCATCGATGATGGTGGCGAGGATGGCTGCGTCCGATCCCGCGCGGGAAGCGTGCGAGGTCATGGAACAATCGGAGTCAGCGTGAAAGCACGACCCTGCCTGCCCGGATGGGACAAAGCGGGTCACGGGAAAAGCCAGCCCGTTCAAATCGGGCTCAGGCTCCGGGAAGCACGCAGGGAAGCGTGCCTACCGGCTGACTCACGAATGGTAAGACGTCATCAACATGACCGGCGGGAGGATGCCTGAACCGGGCGGGATATCAATCCGATTCCGCAGCAGCGGGCGAGATCGATTGATGTCGGCTTGTCCGCCGGCTAGTGCTTGCCGGTGATCCGCTCCCTCACGTTGTGGACCGGCTTGCTTGTCGCGGCCTTCATCGTGTGGGCATGGTGGGACGGCGGGCGGAATTTCACCTATGTCGAGTATAGCCGGCCGTCATGGACGCTCGGCTTCTACACCGGCGACGGGATGGTCCGGGGGGTATTGAACACCTCTCCGGACGCTTTCCTGCGGCCGGGATTGGAGTTCGGCCAGCGCGACTTCGGGTTCATGGGAAAGGACTACGAGCTGAGCGTGAGCCGCGCCGGGCTGATGATCGATCTGGAAGCGCCGTTCCGCGAGATCCGGATGGCGGCGTGGATGCTCTTCATCCCCTTCCTCAACATCTGGGTGCCGCTGCTGCTGTGGAGCTACCTGCGGCGGAGGAAAGTCCACGAGACGGCCACTCCGTGAAGAGCGGTAGCGACGGTGATTTTTCCGCGAAGCCGCTTCTCACGGGCCTCATTTGCAGGGATGGATGGGCCATGACGAACGACGCCGAACTGGAGGCCGCGGCGCGGGCCGCAGGAGTCGGGCGGGGAGAGAAGCACATCTTCCTGTGTGCCGATGCCTCGAAGCCGAAGTGCTGCGATCCGGCGGCGGGGCTGGGGTCGTGGGAGTTTTTGAAGAGGCGTTTGGCGGAGTTGGGGAAGGAGGCTCCGGTGATCCTGAGGACGAAGGCGGATTGCTTGGGG
>CAMLOZ010000223.1 GCA_946481625.1 uncultured Haloferula sp.
TGATGGTTGATGGTTGATGGTTGATGGTTGATGGTTGATGGTTGATGGTTGATGGTTGATGGGGCGGTTGTTTGGGACTTGGAACTTATCACTTGGAACTTGATTCTACGATGAACATCGTACCACCTGTCGCTGAAGGTCCGGAGAAGTCGGTGCTTTCGTCGTTGCTGCGGGATCCGCGGATGCTGGCGCGGGCGCGGGCGGAGGGGGTGACGGAGGAGCATTTCGGCGTGCCGGCGCATGCGAAGTTCTTCCGCCATGTGCTCGACCGTGCGGCCGCAGGGAAGGAGCTGGAGCTGGTGGCGCTGGTGACGGACCTGCAGGCCGGCGGGAGGCTGGAGGAGCTGGGCGGGCCGGCGGCGGTGGCGGGGATCTACACCTATGCGCCGAATACCGCGCACTGGGACACGCACGTGGAGATGCTGCGGGATTTCCTGGCGCGGCGCCGGGCGCTGGCGGCAGCGGCATCGATCGCGGAGCGTGCGGGATCCGCGGATGGTGCGGCGCTGAGCCAGGCGCTGCGCGATGCGACGGAGGCGACGAGTGCGGCGCTGGCGGAAAGCAGCGGCTTGCTGACGGCGAGGGATGCGGTGCTTGCCCTGCATGCGGAGATGCTGGAGGCGGCGAACCGCGGCGGGATGCCTGGGCTGCCGACGGGGATGGCACCGGTCGATCTGGCCACGGGCGGGATGCGTCCGGGCGAGCTCTGGGTGGTGGCAGCGGAGCCTTCCGGGGGGAAGTCGGTGGCGATGTTGCAAGCGGCGGCGGCGGTCCTGAGCGAGGGCAAGCGGGTGCTGGTGATCTCGCTGGAGATGGGCGCGGGCACGGTGATCGCGCGGCTCACGGCGTGTGCGGCAGCGGTTCCGTACGAGGTCTTCATGAATCCGCGCGGCACGGCGGCGCGGATGCTGGACCGGGCGAAGCGGGCGCTGGAGGAGATGAGCAAGACGGCGCTGACGATCCACGATGGCGGCGGGCTGACCTTCGACCGGATCGCGGGGATCGCGCGGGCGGAGAGCGATCGCCACGGCGGGCTGGACCTGGTGGTGATCGATTACCTGCAACTGGTGGAAAGCGCGCGGCGCCGGCGGGACGAGACGCGCGAGCAGGAAGTCGCGGCGGTGTCGCGGGGCTTGAAGGCGCTGGCGAAGTCGCTGGGGTGCCCGGTTCTAACAGCATCGCAGTTGAACGACCAGGGGCGCCTGCGGGAGAGCCGGGCGATCGGGCAGGATGCGGACGTGGTGCTGTATCTGGAGGAGGACGGGATTCACGCGAGGAAGGTGCGGAACGGGACGCGCGGGGAGGTGTATCCGATGGTGCTGAACGGGCGGATGCAGAGGTTCGAGGTGCGGTCGCCGATCGCGAATCGCTGATCTTTTTCGTCACGGACCGGAGTGCGGCTGCGCCGGGGAGGGGGCCGGGGTCTCAAGTGCGGTTCAAGAAATCCCGCGGCCATCCTCCGGCGGGGTGGCGGCGCTCCTTGCCAAAGCCGCTTTCCGGAGATCACCGGCGGGACGCCGGCGCTCCTTGGGGAATCCGGGGTTTTTCCAACAGAACGACAACTACAAGATGACAATACTGGCGGAGATCCGGAGGGAGGCGCTGCAGAAGGTGGGGCAGGGCATGGCGGCGGAGACGGTGGCGCGCTGCGTGGAGGCGGCGGTGCTGCAATCGGGCTGCGATTGGCGCGAGCTGATGGGCCGCAGCCGCGGGCGTCCGCAGGCGGCGCGGGCGCGGGTGGTGGCGATGCTGGCCTGCGTGGCGATGGGCTTGTCGCTGGCGACGACGGCGCGGGCTTTCGGGAGGTCGCGCTGGTCGGTGCACGCGGCGATGACGATGGGCCGGCCCGGACGGAAGAGGCGGGACGCGGCGGTGATGCAGGATTTCGAGGAGGTGATGGGGAGGGTGTAGGAAGGATCAATCATCAATCATCGATCGAAGTGCGGCTGCACCGGGGGAGGAGTGTTCCCTCTTCCCATTGCTCCGCCGGATGCGGGAGCGTTAAGGAGAGACGACACTCTTGTCGCCGGGGGGGACGTGAGGGCCGGGGACAGGAGTGTCCCCTCTCCTTATCGCTTGCAGGTCACTTCCGCCGGCGGCGGAGGGCGAAGGCGGCGAGGCCGAGGGCGGCGAGGCCGCTGGAGGCGGGCTCGGGGACGAGGGTGCCATGCGAATTCAAGTACGGGGAGAAGCCGCCAAGCTGGACCCAGGTGGAGGTGGAGTTCACGCCGCCGTTCACGCCGCCGAGATCCTGGTTCAGGCTGTTGTGCTGCGTGGAGGTGGCCAGTACGTAGCGCAGCGGGCTTTCGTCATCGATGACGATGCCCTGGGTGCCGAGGAAGGTCACGAGGTCGTTGAAATTGATCATGAAACTCACGTAGTAGTCCGGGTCGTCGGCGGTGAGCGGCGTGGCGTCGTTCGTGGTGCCGCCGTCGGCGAGGTGGTTCACCGGGCGGTAGTTGTAGTTCGAAGCGCCGATGGTGTACGTGGTGTAAGGGGAGGAAGCGATGGAGGTGGTATTGGGCGAGGTGTTCGCCGAATTGCCTGCATCATAGATGCCGAGGACGGCGCTGCTGCCCTGCATGCCGAGTCCGACGAAGACGTCGAGGACCGCATCCTGGTTGGCATCGATGCCGACCCAGGCGACACGGTTGAAGGCGGGGCTGTTCCTGTTGCCGCCCGGTGCATCGAGACGGAGGCGGAAGCCCAGGGTGTCATCGAGGTCGTTGTTGGCGGCGTTCGTGTTGAAGGTGGTGAAGAAGCCGGGATTTCCGGCGGCACCGACGATGTCGCTCTCGGGCTGGTCGGTTTGTTGGTCGGCGAGGTAATCGTAGTTGCCGTTGACGGCGGTCCAGGCGGAGCTGGCTTCCGAGACGCTGGCAGCGCGGGAGACGAGGGTGCTGAGACCGAGCGCGAGGAGCACCCGGCGCGAGGTGGCCGTGTTCATAAGGGGAGAGAAGGGTGATGGGATATCCGCCGTGGGAGGCGGGGGTGAAACGGAGCGGGGGAGAAGGCCGCTCCGGCGGCGGGACAATGCCGGTAAATCTGGGGAAATCAAGGTTTGATTCGCATTTCCTAGATATCAAGGCCCACGCGATAACGTAGGTATCTTAAATTTGTAGGGGCCGGGGATTACAAGGGTGTGGGGAAAGTGGAATTGCTATGGAATTGCTAGTTGCCAATTCTAATTTTCAAGCCGGAGTGCGGCTGTACCGGGGAGGGAAAAGGCGGAATCACCAATCAGTCTGCGGCTGCGCCGGGGGAATGGAGGAGAACCCTGACCCCTGCCGCCTGACCCCTGACGCTACTTCAGCCGGCGGATTCTTTCCGGTGCTTCGCGACGAGACGGGCGTGCCAGTACGAAGCGGCGAGCCAGAGGGGGAGATAGCAGGCGATGAGAAACCAGAAGGGGAGGCGGCGGATGTCCAGGGTGAGCTCGTGATGGACCCCGAAGGAGAGATCGGGACCGGTGAGGGAGGGGAAGATGCGGGTCCCCGCGCCGGAGACGGGGTAGCGTTCGATCCGGCCGTAGGCCGGGGTGATGGTGAGGATGCGGCGGTGTTCGGCATCCGGCTTGAGGTCGATGGTGCCGACGGCGAAGTTCGATCCGGCCATGCCGATCATGAGGGCTTGTTCCGGGCGGGTGCAGCGGAACCAGGTGGTGCTGTTCCGCACGGAGTCCGCCCAGGCCCAGAGGAGGAGGACGAGGGGGAAGAGGCCGAGGTGGAAGGTGATGGTGCGGTGGAGAGGCACTGGCAGGAGAAGTTCCAAGTTCTAAGTTCTAAGGTCCAAGTTTCAAATCGGACTGCGGCTGCGCCGGGGAGGAAATCATCCATCATCAATGTTCCAATCATCAATCGGAGTGCGGCTGCGCCGGGGGGGCATGGAGGGAGGGGTTGTTTGCGGCGGTGTCCGGAATCCGGTTCGGGCATTGGCAATGGGGGCGGGGTTTTTTCCATCGCATTCATGGGCCGGTGCCCGGGGCGGTCGGGCCAGATGTGAGGACCCGGAATTTTGAGTTCTTGCTTCGAGATAGCGGATTCGATAGGGGTGAAGACATCTCTCCCCTATGAATGGAAAAGGCTGGTTTGTATTTGCCGGAGCCGGGTTGGGCATGTTGGCCGGTCTCCTGCTTGGAATGTCGGGATCTCCTGTCGTTGCGGCTACCTTGGGTGCGCTGATTCCTTTTGCGATCGCTTTCCTGACATGGTTTGCAAGCAACCGGGCGTTGAAGCGCGGGGGCGATGAGGCCACGGATCAGGCGGCAGGTTACGCGAGCGTGGTGGCGGGCTTCGGGGTTGCCGCCTTCGCCGCCACGCTGTTCGGGGTTGCCGCCAGGGCGAACGACTGGTTGAGCCCGAGTCCCGCGACGCTGGCGAGTCGCTGGAAGGAGGCGGGCTTCAGTGACAAGGAGGCCCGGAAGCTCGCGGCGCGGGCGCTGTCCGCGGAGGTCGCGATCGCCGGAGAGGAGGAGTCCGGGGAGGAGGTCGTTTCCGGCCGGGCCTTGATCCGCACGGCATTGTTCTCGGGCAAGTCGGAGAAATCGTTCCGCGATCTCGCCCCTCTGCTCGAGGCCGCGAAGCTCAAGGAAATCGAGGATGCCTTCGAAGATCAGGGGGGGATCCTCGAGGCCGCCGTGGAGGTCGGCGGGGAGATGGAGGAAGGCAAGCGGAGGGAGTTCCTCGTGGGATGCTACAGGGCCCTTGAAAGATCAGCCGATGAATAAGAAACTCTTCACGCTAGGGGCGCTCCTTTGCTCCATCCTGGTCGCGCCGGCGGCTGAACCTCCGCGCCAGACCTTGTCCATGCTCAAGGGCGCGACGGGTCGGGTGGTGGTCGGGCGCGGAGACGATGGTGACGCGGTCGGGACCGCATTCCTCTATTCCTCGAACCGGCTGGCGGTGACCTGCCTGCACGTCGTGGCGGGAGCCGAGGACATCACGATCACGTTCTCTTCCGGCAGGCGCAGCGGCACCCTGGTCAAGTCGCTCCGCAGCCACGATCTCGCTCTCGTCGAGCTGGACGAGGAGGAGGAGGGCGAACCTTTGGAGGCGAGGCGTCTCGATGGCGACGAGCGTCCGGATCTGATCGCCTACGGAGCTTTTTATGGCAGCAGCAGCCTCTCCAGCAGCCGTGTGAATGTCCGCGATGTGGGTGGCAAGAGGCTTCGCGACATCGTTCCCAACCAGGCACAGAGGACTCAGATCTCGCGGGCCGGCTGTCCCTCGCTGGATGCCGAGATCCTGGATGTGGAGGGTTCCCTGGTGCCGGGGATTTCGGGTGGGCCGCTTTGTGACTTCGACGGGCAGGTGGTGGGAGTTTGCAACGGCGGTCTGGAGAGCGGGGCGACGGAGCGGGTGTGGGCGATCCCCGGGTCGAAATTGGCAAGCCTGCTGGATTCGGATGAAGATGCCAGGGATGCCTCCCGGAGGGTGGCGAGGTCGAACCTCGCCTTCAGCGAGATCACCGAGGAGGACGCCGAGGAGGGCGCGGCGAGGGTCGGGCGGAGAAGCCTGATCAAGCTGCGCACCCGGCGGCTGGGGGATATCGTGAGCACTTCCGACGATACGTTGGGGCTGACGCAAATCATGAACGCCTTCGCCCAATTCCAACCTCACCGCTGGGAGTTTGACATCTATCGCGATACGGAGAGCGGTGCGAGTCTGGTGGTGCCGGCGGGAGAGGAGCTTGACGGGGATGGCCCCGACATCCATGTCCGGCTGAACCGGGCGGTCAACCTGTTGTTCAACATCAGCTCCGGTCTGGACCATCAGGAGGTGCAGGAGGAGTCCTCGGGCTTCGAGGGCCGCATGAAGGCCTTCGTGCCCGGCACCTGGTGGGCGAGGGACAATCAATGGAGCTACTGGGGTCCCCGGATGGCGGCCCACGGGATGATTTTCAACCGCTCCTCGTGGTCAATGATGGGGCCGGCCTATGACAACTGGGGAAATCAACTGCCGTACCCGGTGGTGCAGCGGGCGCTGATGCTGACCTTCGCGGCCTACGAGGGCACCCTGATCTCGGTCGCGGCGCGCCGGGATGCCAGCTTCGGGGTGGGGCCGGAACTCGACCAATCGTGGGGCAAGGCCGCGGTATCGGTTCACATGGCGACCTTTCCCGCGCCACCGCCTGAATAGACCCCTGCCGCCCTTGTCGCGGGTGTGCCATCGCGCGCAGATCAATCAAGGCGGTCTTTCCGGAGGTCTGTTGGAGGCGCGTTCGTGAGAACGCGGAAGGATCCGGGGTGTTTCTTCATCACCCGTGCTTCCGCGGTGTCACCACCGCGCCTACGGATGGGAGCCCCGGGATCTCATCCATTCTTGAGGGCAGCGGGGCTGCAGAACGGCCCTGCCGTTTGTTAGCTTTTCCGAAGGATCGCGAGAATGCTGGCGACGACACAGCGTCCACTGCCGCCGCTGCG
>CAMLOZ010000224.1 GCA_946481625.1 uncultured Haloferula sp.
CTATGCCTGGCCGCAAAAAGTCAATCTGGAGAGCCTCACCGCGATCGCCCAAGGCCAGACGATCCAAGCGAAGGCCAGCCTCGCCGACCGGGTGTTGAAGATCCCGAGACTCGAATGGAAGGACGGCGAATCCCGTCTGGTGGGAGGCCAAGCCGAGATCCCGGTCCCGGAGAAGACCGGCAGCTTGAGGGATTTCCTCCGCCAAACCGAACCGATCAACGTCTTTCTCGAATCGGAGTGGATCGACAACGCCCGCTTGGCCGCCTGGCTGCCAGAGAAGAAATCCCCGCTGGCCGGAGGCAGCGGGCGCGTGAGGCTGGTGATCACGGGGACGCCCGCCGTGCCGAAAGTGGAGCTTGAGACCGAACTCAAGGGGCTGCGCGTGCCGGACCAGCCCGACGTCCCGGTGACCGATGCCGTGGTTTCCCTCGACGGGGCAGGAGGCGAACTGGTGTTGGCCGGGGAGATCCGACCCGCCTCGTATCCGCCGGTCACGCTTTCCGGGAAGATGCCCTTCAAGCCCGGGATATGGGCGGACCATCCGGGAAGCGTGCTGGAGGAGGAATTCGAAGCCCGTGCGAACATCCCGCGGCTGGACCTGGCCAGCTTCCAGAAGCTGGTGCCGAACGCCAGCACCCTGCAGGGCGCGGTGGAGGGCCACTTCAGCGCGGGCGGCACCATCGGGAAGCCCGATCTCAGCGGTGAACTCCGGCTCAGCGGGGGTGCCTTCGCTTTGAAGGACTCCGAGGTCCCGCCGGTGAGCGGCGCCTCCGCGGTGTTGCAGTTGAAAGGCAAGGAGGTGCTTCTCGATTCCCTCGCACTGGAACTCGCCGCCGGGAAGGTGAGCGGCGAGGGAGCGGTGAACCTTGCCGATGCCGCCAAGCCGGTTTTCAACCTGGCGATCAAGGGAAGCTCGCTCCCCCTGAAGCGCGACGAATCGATGATCGTGCGCGCCGATGCCGATCTAACACTGCGGGGCGACCTGCAGAACGCGACCATCGCCGGGACGGTCGATATCGTGGACAGCCTTTTCTACCGGGACTTCGAGATCCTGCCGGTGCGGATGCCTTTCAACGCGCCTTCCCGGCCCAAGCTTCCGGCGATCGATCCCGAGGAAAAGACGGAGGCCATGCCCGAGCCCTTCCGCAACTGGGCGCTCGACGTGCGCATCCGCACCCGGGATCCGCTGCTGATCCGTGGCAACCTGGCCAACGGGATCGCGGTCGCGGACGTGCGCTTCGGCGGCACGCTCGGCAATATCCAGCCCCAAGGGAACGCGATTATCGGCAACGCCACCGCCCGCCTGCCCTTCAGCACGCTGAAGGTGGACAACGGCGCGGTGGTCTTCACTCCCGCCGGTGGACTTAATCCCGAGCTCAACATCCGCGGCACCTCGACCGTGGGCCGCTACGAGATCAACATCTACTTCTACGGTCCGGTGAACGCGCCGAAGACCGCGCTGACCTCCGATCCGCCGCTGCCGGAAAGCGAGATCATGACGCTGCTTGCCACCGGCACCACCTCCGACGGGCTGGAAGGCGGGCAAGCGGCGACATTGAAGGCGGCGCAGCTTCTCGTCGAGGAGTGGCGGAAGGGTCGCCTGCCCTACGCCGAGCAGGTGTCGAAGGTGCTCGAGGTGATCAACCGCGTGGATGTCCGGATCGGCGAGGACGATCCGTTGACCGGCAAGCGTCTCAATTCCGCCACCATCGAGTTGCACGACCGCTGGTACGTCAGCGGTTCGGTGGACAAGCAAAGCAACACCCGCGTGCTCGGCGCATTCGTGATCCGGTTCAAATGAGGAGAGACAAAAGATCGGAAGACCACGGACGGAAGACCGGAAGGCATCGCCATCTGGCTCCCGTCATCTGTCTATTGTCTTCAGGTCTCCTATCTGCCGCCGACCTCCGGGTGGAGGGCCTGCACTCGATGAAGGAATCCGAGGTTCTCGACCTACTCGGCGACCGGCTCGAGCACGTGAAGTCCAAGCCGCCCTCGGCCGCGCGTGCGAGCGACGCGGCATTCCTGTTAGAGACGCTGATGAAGCGCCAGGGATTCCAGCAACCCGATGTGAAAGCGGAGATTTCGGGCAACACGATCCGGCTGCTGGTGAACGAGGGCCCGCGCCTGAGCATCGGCTCGGTGAACGTGCCGGGCTTCGAGGAAGAAGATCAGGTCCGGCTGTCGCGGCTCTTCAAACTGCCGGGGCAGGAGCGGGTTCTCCGGCCCGGGCAGGATCCGCCTTTCCGCGAGAGCGACGTGCCCGAGGGTCTGAAGCTCGTGGAAGCCGACTTCCGTTCGCGGGGTTACTGGCAGGCGGAGGCGAAGGTCGGGAAGCGCGGGGTGACGCCCGGGACCGGCGAACTCGCATTCGTGATCCGGGTCGATCCGGGCCGCTTGCATCATCTGGGCGCGCCGCGTTTCGACGGAGCTCCGCCCGAGCTGTTGGAGAGTCTTCGCGCGAAGGCCCGGCCTCATGTCGGCAAGGTGGCCGATACGGATCTGCTGACGACCTTGCGCGGCGAAATCGAGGGCATCTTCCGGGCGACGGGCTATCCGCTCGAGACTTTCAAGATGAACCGTATCCTCGAAAACGGGATCCTCACGCCGCGGTTCATCATCCAGTTCGGCACGCGCCGGAAGCTGGGCGAGGTGATCGTGAAAGGTGCCGAGAAGACAAAGACCGAGCGGATCACCAAGCGCTTCGACGACCTCCGCGACGATTGGTTCGATGCGGAGGCCTTCGACAAGCGCCTGAAGAAAGTTCTCGCGACCGGTGCCTTTTCGTCCGTCCGCGTCGAAAATACGACCGATGAATCCGGGATGCTCGATGCCACGCTCCACGTGGTGGAGGGCAAGGCTCGCGGGGCTTCCGCTTACGGCGGCTTCGGCAGCTACGAGGGTGCGATCCTGGGCCTGAAATACCATGACCGAAATCTGTTAGGGAACCTTTGGAACTTCAGCACCGGCCTGGAAGTCAGTTCGCGCGGCGTGCTGGGCGACATCCGGCTCTCGGATCCCTGGCTCTTCGATACCGAGACCTACTTGGGACTCCGGCTATTCTCCGTGACCCGCGCGCTCGAAGGGTACGAGAAATTCGAAACCGGTCTGTCCGCGGAGTTCTCGCGCGACGACCTCGGCGAACACATCGATGCCAGCATCCTCTTCGGCACCTCGATCGTGAACATCAGCGAGGACGGCATCCCGCGCG
Source organism: uncultured Haloferula sp. (assembly GCA_946481625.1). The sequence goes on from CAMLOZ010000224.1 coordinate 3,212, forward strand.
ACCAGCTAGGCGAGACGATTTACACGCACAACTATGTCCGTGCGGATGTCGGCTACGACAGGCGCGACGATCCCGTTTCGCCGACGCGAGGCTATCATGTGAACGCCTTGCTTGAAGCGGGCTTCATCGCTGCCGACGAGAACTCGAACTACGTGCGCTTCGACACCAATGCGGGCGGTTACATCCCGGTCGGCAAGAAGGGTCAGGTCAATCTGGGCGCGCGCGCCGGCATGCTCTTTCCTTCCTCCGGAGCCGCGGAGTTTCCGATCGACCTGCGCCTCTTCACCGGCGGTGCGGACACCGTGCGCTCGTACCGCTTCAACGAACTCGGTCCCCGCACGCGCAGCAACGATCCGCTGGGCGGGGAGACCTACTGGGTCACGAACGCCGAGTACGTGCATGTCCTCTTCGGCCCGCTCAAGGGCGTCGGCTTCGTCGATGCCGGGCACCTCTCGGCGATTGGCAACGGCTTCGATTTCGCCTCGCCGGAAGTCGCCGCGGGACTCGGCGTCCGCATCGACCTGCCGGTCGGGCCGATCCGCCTGGAATACGGTCACAATCTCACGCAGGACCTCGGCGAGCCATCGGGCACTTGGCACTTCGCCATCGGAACGGCGTTCTGAAGACGCGAACCGCCGCCCCGGCCTCGCGACCGGGACGGCGGGACGAATCCCCATCCAATGAAACCTTTGCCGGTGGCTCAGTCGATCTTCACTTCGATCTGACGCGGCTTGGCCTTTTCAAGCTTGGCCACATGCACCCTCAGGATGCCGTCCTTGAATTCGGCATCGACCCGCTCGGGATCGGCGTTTTCCGGCAGGTTGAAGCTGCGGAGGAAGGTCCCGTAGGAGCGTTCCACGCGGTGATATTTCTTGCCGTTCTCCTCCTTCTCGAATTTGCGTTCGCCGCTGAGGGTGAGACGGCCGTTCTCCACGGTCACGCGGACGTTCTCCTTCAAGATCTCGGGCAGTTCGGCCTTGATGAGGAATTCCTTTTCGTCCTCGACGATGTCCACGACGGGTACCCATTCGGCGGTGGCGAGGGATTCCCGTTCGCCGCCGTCCCCTCTCGGAGTGACGTTGAGGGCATTGAGGACGCGATGTTGAAGCTCCTGCATCTCGCGGAGCGGATTCCATTGAGTCAGTACGTTCATGGTATGATGATACGGATGTTTCAAAGCAGTTCCGGGCCGGGCCGGAGTCCGTTTCCCCGAACCCTCCCGTTGCGGCTTTCCGACCCGTCAACCCTGACGGGCGGCACCTGAATGACTCCCGATGCAAGCTCGGTGCCACCAACATCGGGATCCACAACCAATTCGCTATCAACAGCATCCCGACAGCAATGCGGAGTCGATCCGCGTCACGCTGACCCGCAGGCGCGACAAATTCGCGCTTCCCGCGCGACAGATCGCCCGCCCGCTCAGAAGCCCTGCTTCCGGACCAACTCGGAAAGCTGCTTCTGGAACTCCACGATATCTTCCTGCTTCGGCCGGTAACCCGGCGTGTCGGGGTCCAGCCCCGGACGACCGTACTGGTCCAGCATCCAGATTCCCGTTTCCCCGTCGGAGAAGGTCACCTTGCCCGAAACCAGGGCGCCGGGCAGGGCGATGTTATCCATTTCGACGGTCACGGTTCCGGTGGGCACCGGCTTGGAAAGGATCTCCTCCTGCTCCGGCTTCTTCTCCTCCTTCGGGACCTCCACGAGTTCAATGCCGAGATCCAGCACGAGGAACCGGGCATCCATGTAAGTGATCCCGATCCCGAAGTCATCCTTCAACCGCTTTTGGAGATCCGCGATCGAAGCTCCCTCCGCGGCCCACCGGTGAAGGGCTGCTTTCTGGTCCTCGGTGAGCTTGCTGGCGCTGAACATGTGCGCAGTTTCGCGGCCCGGCCCCCTGCCTTCCAAGTCCCAAATTCGGCGAATGTCAGCACCGCTCCCTTTCCGGGAACTTGTTGAACTCAACCGTTCGCCTCAATGTCCGCGGATGCCGCCATTACCCCAATCGCCGGAGTGATACGGTGTCATCGGCTAGCGACCGGCACTCCCCCGGAAGTCCTGCTTGGCCCCGCCCGTCTCCCGGACGATGGGGCGCACGGCGTCGACATCCGGCCTGCCGTCCATTCCGGAATTGCCCATCTCCTGATTTTCTGGAATTCCTGTGTAGTCGCCTTCGCTTTCTCCCAGCACAGGACATGACCCGCTTCCTCTCCACCGTCCGGGCCCTTGCCTCGGTCCTTGCACTCGTCGCGACCGCGAAGGCCCAGGGGCCATCGGTCACCCCGGCGTTTCCGAACAACCTGAGCGGGACACCGGGCACGCTCCTCTATCGCCAGATCAATCTCGGACGGGTCACGAACATCGCCTACCACAACGGCCTCGTGTATACCCACGAGGTGGGTGTGGCGAATCCCCGCCGCTGGCGTTTCACTGACATCAACGACCCCGCGTCCCTCGCGATCCAAGCCACCGGCTGGCAGGACGTCGGCAACTTCTCCGACCACGGCACCCACGGGCACTACAAGGTGGGCGACTGGCTCGGCGGCCAATGGGCGGCGAACATCCGCCGCGTCTCGGATGGTGTGAACACGATCCAGGACCTGCCCGGCTTCACCACCCTGGGCGCAACCCAGCCGGGCGACGGCATCACGCGGATGTATTATCCCTGGGGCCTCGCTTTCAACTGGATCGAATACGGTGCCGCTCCGGGCTACGGCTTCATCCACCGCGGCACGCAGCAGCTCGCCTCCTGGCCGGCCCTCGCCCAACATGGCGTGGCGGGGAATTCGATCCTGCTCGGCAACCTGCTCTTCATCACCTCGGACGAGTCGAACATGGGGATCCTCTGTTACGACATCTCGCCGGTCTTCCAGACACCCCCGCAGCCGCCCGCCCTCCTCGACAAGCTCTCGGGCCCGCTCGGTGCCTACATCGTTTATCCCTGGGAGCATTATCTCATCCTCTCGCGCCGCGACACCAGCAGCGTGGACATCGTGGATTTCAGCGATCCCTCGAACCTCCAGTTCGCGACTTCGATCAACGTGACCGGCCATCCCGACCGCGACAACGGCAACGGCCTCGGCTACGTCCAGTGCCAAGATCACTACATCTTCGCCGACCGCCACAAGATCGACATGGATACCTTCCAGCCGGTGCTGGAACTCGATGAGATCGGCAACAACCGCCCGGCCGGC
>CAMLOZ010000225.1 GCA_946481625.1 uncultured Haloferula sp.
CCCTTCCGCTGGAGGGCTCCCCCTTCAAGGGTCTCGGGGCCTTCGAGTTCGAAGACGCGCCGCTGTTCTTCGGGAGGAACCGGCCGATTTCCGAAGCTCTGGCAAAGTTGAAGGAGAACCACGCCGCGGGCCATGCCTTCCTGCTGATCTACGGCGGCTCCGGCTACGGGAAGTCCTCGTTGATGAAGGCGGGCCTCGCGCCGCGGCTGATGGCGGAAGGGTATTTGCCGGACGCGGGGACCTGGTGCGGTTGCGGCTTGCGACCGGTGGAAGGCGATTCGCCGCCGCTCGAAACGCTCGCGCGGGCTTTGGCCGACGCGCTGCCGGATCTTTCGAAACTCCGCGATACCTCCTCGCAAGCAACCGCACCGCCCGCGGCAAAAGGCAAGCGGGCCAGGAAGACGGCCAAGCCGATCAAGCGGGCGGAGCCGGTGTGGGACAGCGCGCGACTGATGCGGACGCTGGGCGATCCGGAACAACTTCCCTTCGCGATCGCGGCCATCATCGCGGCGCTCGACCGCGTGAGCGCGGGCAAGCCAGCGCAGTTGCTCATCCTGGTCGATCAACTGGAGGAGATCTTCACGGCGAAGGATGTCACGCAGGAGATGCGGGACGAATGGTTCCACGTGCTGGCGGCGCTCGCGATGTCGCGGCGCATCTGGGTGGTGGCGACGATGCGCAGCGAGTTCTTCCCGCGCGTGCCGGAGTACAAGGATCTCTTCCAACTGGTGCGCCATGGCGGAGGCTACATTCTGAGTCCTCCGGAGCTGCCGGAGCTGCACCAGATCATCCGATACCCCGCGCTATCGGCGGGGCTGCAATTCGAGCGGCATCCGCAATCCGGTCGCGATCTTTCCGAGCAGATCTATCAGGACGCCGCGGATGCCCACGACGCGCTGCCGCTGCTGGAATTCACGCTTGAGGAACTTTATCAGCGGAGGCGGGAGAATGTCCTGACCTGGACCGCCTATGAAGAACTGGGCGGGCTTGCCGGAGCGATCGCGCGAAGGGCTCAGGAGACTTACGATGCCCTGCCTTCCGAGACCCGGCAGGAAGCGGCCCAGCGGATCTTCGGCGAACTGGTGACGATGGACACCAGCAACGAGGGTCCCGCGACGAGGCGGAGGGCAAGACGTGATCTGCTTGAAGATGCGCACCCGGGAGCCCCGGGCTTCATCAAAGCGTTCGTCGGAGCGAAGCTGCTGGTCACTGGCGAGGAGAACGACGTGGCGGTGGTAACCTTGGCGCACGAGGCACTGATCACGCACTGGCCGGTGCTCAAGCAGTGGATCGAGGATCACCGTGATCTCCTGTTGGCGCGGCGGCGGCTGGAGGATGCGACGCGGCTCTGGAGCGACGGCCGCAAGTCCACCCGCTTCTATCTAACAGAAGGCCGCTTGGCCGAGGCTGAGCGGGTGGCTTCCAGCGGCGTCTTCCGGCTGAGCGAAGATGAGGCGGAACTGGTGGGGCTGTCCCGCATCCGGGCGCGGCGGAAGTTGCGGCTCTTCCAAGGGGCAACGGTGGTCTTCGCGGGCCTGGCGATCGGGGCCGGGGCGCTCGGCATGATCGCGCGGCAGAAGCAGCGCGAAGCGGAGGTGGCGGAAGGAAAGGCGAACGAGGCCGCGGCGGAGACGCGCCGTTCGCTGGCGGCGGCGGACTTCGATGCCGGTGCGGCGCGGGTTGCGGCGGGTTCGCCGGACGAGTCTCTGCCCTACCTGCTCGCGGCGCTGGAGGGCGACCCGGCGAATCTGGATGCGCAGGCGCTTTTGTTAGAGACGCTGCGGCACACGGCGTGGAATTTCCCGGAACTGGAACTGCGGCATCCACAGGCAATCCGCATGCTTTCCTTCGGCGACGACCGCGACACGCTTTTCGCGGCGACGGATTCGAGTTCGAGCGGCGAGGGTTTCAACACGACGCTGCGGTGGGACCTTCAGAAAGCCTCCATCGGAGCGATGCTGGCACCGCGCCGGGGCGAGATCACGCTCACGCTTTCGGTGGCACCGGGGCAGAGGCGCCTGGTGTTGCAGCGGGACTACAAGTTCAAGGGCGATGCCGATCTCTGCGATGCGGAGAGCATGAAGATGATCGCGCGCCTGCCGATCTCCCGGGCGCACAAGATTCCGGCGACGTGCTTTGCGTGGTCGCCGGACGGACTGCTCTTCGCCTACCCTGCCAAGATCGAAGAAGACGGACCCGCGGCTTCACCGTATCTCTGGCGGATCATCGATGCGACCAGCGGCAAGACGCTGCGCGAGACCGAGCCCTTGCCAGCCGATTCGGCCGCACCGCTCGCGGCGCATCTGAATCGCGGGCGTCTGCGCGTGGCCTTTGCCGATGGCTCGGCCGTGGAATATCCGGTGAACCCGGCGGCACCGGTGCTGAGGGGTAGGACCTCCACGGGTTCCTTCGGCTTCGCGGTCTTCAGCCCCGACGGTGCCCGGATTCTCACGACGACGGACCACGGGGACGGCGATCCGGAAGCGTTCCAGACCTATTCGGTAATGGCGAAACCGGAAGAGAACCTGCTTTCGGTCGATAGCGTGGGAGTCGAGGCGGACGATGGCTGGACCAGCACCGCGGCGATCACGGAGCGCTTTCCTTGGGCCCGGTGGGAGGATCCCTTCTGGGAGCCTATGGCGAAGGATGCGGGCGACGCCTCGCTGCCTTTGAAGGTGATCGGCTCGCGTCTCGAAGTGGCGGACATCACGGGTGCCGATCACGCACCGCGCGCGCCGATCCGTGCGGAGTCGCAGATCGAGTGCGCGGCTTTCTCGGGGAGCCGGGTGGCAGTGGGTACGGCATCCGGGCTTCTGAGTATCCACGAGGTCTTGCCGAGGATCGGACACGGCTTGCCGCCGATCTCGCGAGCGACGGAACCGGAGCCAGATGGCGAAGAGACGGAGAACGGATGGCGGACCATCGGGGGTGGAAAGGATTCCGACCTCCAGCATCGCGGCCATGATTGGCGCTTGCGCGGGAAGGACGGCAAGATCGTGTCGCTCCAACCGCACCCTAACTGGATGTATCCGATGTACGCGGCGCGGCCCGCGGACGGGGCCTTCGTAGTGATGGGCGGCTACAGCGCGGGATCAGCGGGTTATTCTTCCGCCGGCATGGTGGTGTGCGACATCGCGACCGGGGCGTTGACCAGCGATCTGGAACCGGTGGATGAGATCCGCGGGCTGATTTTCCTCGGTGAAAGTCATCGGGTGGCGGCCATGGCTTCGACCGAGGTGATCGTGGCGGATGCGGAACATGACGGCTTCCGACGCATCGCCTCGCTGCCGGTGGTGGATGTTGTCTCGCTTTATCACATCGCTTCACGAGGATGGCTCGCGGTGGCGACGGCAAAGGAAGTCCATCTCTTCGATGAGAAAGACTTCTCCCAGGTCGCGACGCTGGCGGTGGGAGTGACCGACACGTCAAGCAGCGGGGAAGGCGGTGTGGATGCCTGGGCGGAAGATCCGCAGCGCGGTTGGCTTGCGTATCGCAGCCACGGACGCCTCGACCTGTGGTCTCTGCGCAACACCCGGGCCCTTGTGTCGGGCTTGCGCGTGCCAACCTCGCGGGAGGGCATGGCCTTCGGCGAGAAGGACGGAGTGATCGGTCTCGAAATCGCGAAAGGTGCCACGATCCGCCTGGCGAGAACGGGCGGAATCGAGCAGGCGCAGCTTGCGACCTTGCGGGATTTCTCGGCCTGTCTTTCCGGGACAGGGTTCGCCGGGGATTCGAGATCGCTGGCGAGTTATTCCGCGGAGCACCGTCGCGACCGGGCCGTAAAAATCGACCGGGCGGTGATCGGATCGATGCTCCCTGGCTCCGATGCCTTGCTCGACCGGATCATGGCCATCGCACCGCGGCGATCGACTCCCGAGGTATGGGTGCCGGTTTGGGAGCGGCTCGCGGTCGGTGGCGAAGACGGACCGGCCATCGCGCGCCGGGCGGCGGAATTGGGCACGGAACATCCGTGGTTCCGCAGCTACATCCGGGGCTTGGTCGGGCACTCCGACGGGCTGCTCCATGCGTCCCAGCGCGGGGAGGTACCGGTGGAGGAAGAGGAATTCGACAGTTCGAATCCGCTGCCGCACGACGACAACATCTCCACGTATCACCGGCTGGCGGGAGATCCGGAGGCGACGCGCGAACTCAAGCAGGCGGCGTGGCTGGCGCTGCGCACCGATCCGGAGCGTCTGGGCAAGCAACTGGTGGAGGACAGCGAGCCGGATGAGTTTCCGGGCCTTGATTTGAAGGCGGTGGAGAAGCTCGATCCGGATGCCTTGAAGGCGATGCGAACCGCGCTCGGCGAAGGCGACATGCGGGACTGGCGGCGCGTGGCGATCGACGAGCTTCCGGAGCGCGCGGCGGCGGTGGAGAAGCTGGATACGCGGGTGGCGGTCACGCTTGCCGGCTTCGAGAAAGACAAGTCGGTCGTGAATGCGATCGCTCATGCCGAAGCGCTCGCGTTGCGCGGCAAGCTCGAGGAGGCGGGAAAGTTCCTGGCAGGAAGGGTTCCCGACGATGCGGTGCTGGACTTGGACCAAGCGCATTTCCTGATCGCGTCGCGATTGAACGAGGTTTGTGCCGCGAGCGTGGACAAGGCGCTCGATACCCTGCAATCGCCGTGGCTCTGGAAGGCCTGGCTGGAGGCCCCCGGGGGCAAGCTCGACGAGCGGATCAAGCGCGTGATGACGGCCACCGGTGGCCGTGGCCCGGCCTCCGTGGCGGGATTGAAGGCGGCGCTCAAAGCGAACGATCCGGAGGCGATCGCCGCCGTGCTCGAACTGGCCGGGGATTTGCCGGTGCTCCTGCGCGAGTATGCCACGGCGCGCGCGTTGTGGGCCCGGGGCAAGAAGGCGGAGGTCTTCGCGCTGTGGCCGGATGAGGTCCCGGCATTCCAGAAAATCATGGCGGCGGGTGACTGGGGCGGCTGGGAGGAGGCCTTGACGTGGCAAGAAACCAACGCCTTCACCGACCATCTTTCGAGCGATCTGAATCTTCTGAAGGTCGCGCCTGAAGCGACGGTGGAAGACCTCCGCGCGCTCGCTACCCGGCTGCTCGAGCCGGAGACCACCGCGACTTTCGGGATCAAGCGGGTCCGCGACGCGATGGTCGCCTGCGGCCTCCAGCTTGCCTATGACGCGGCGTCCGACGCGGAGGTGATCGCAATGGTCGAGCGCGCTCGCTTGGCCGGGGCACCGAATGCCGAATGTCTGCGGATCGAGGCGAGGAACTTCATCGCCGCCGGGGATTTCACCGGGGCGTATGCGCGCTGGGTCCAGCTTTTCGAAACGGAGGAGAAGGCCGCGATTTCGTCCGACTATCTGGAAGCCGCCCGGTGCGTGATGGAGGACATGCAGCCCGCGGCGGCGATCGAACTGCTGACGCGCGGGAAGAACCGATTCCCCGCCGACGCCCTGTTCGCACTCGATGCGGCGTGGTTGCTGCTGACCAACGGGCGTCCCGAGGACGCGGGGGTGATGCTGGAGCACGGCTTCCCGATCCCTTTCCCGGACGAGCAGAAGCAGACCGCGCTCGCGATGCTGGTCTGCGCGGCCGAGCAGACCAGCCGTACCGAGCGAGCGGACGAGGCATTTGCCGAGCTGCTCACCCTGAGCGCGGAGTGGGGCGCGGAGGAAGCCCTGAAGGGAATCGATTGGCCGGAGGAGCTGAAGCAATCGCTGCTGGCGGTGGCGGCGCGGAACCGTTAGGGACCTTTCCGCCATGAATCTCACGGCTCCTCCTCCCGGCCGCGCCCGCTTGCTCGCCTTCGATGGCGGGGGCATCCGCGGTCTCTTCTCGCTGGAAATCGCGAAGAAAATCGAGACGCTGCTGCGCAAGAAAAGCGGCAAGCCCGACCTGGTGCTGGCGGATCATTTCCACTACATGGGCGGAACGAGCACCGGCGCAATCATCGCGACCTTCCTGTCCTGGGGCATGCCGGTCTCCGAGGTGATCCGGCTCTACCGCGAGAACTCGAAGGTGATGTTCACGCGGGCCGGGCTCGGTGCGATCTTCAAGAACCGCTTCGCCGGCGAACCGATTTCCGACTTCCTGAGGAACTTTTTCATCGAGGACGACGGTTCGCCCGCGACCCTCGGCACCGGGAAGCTGCGGACCCTGCTCCTGGTGGTGACCCGCAATGCCTCGACCGGTTCGCCCTGGCCGATGTCGAACAACCCGCGCGCGGTGTACAACGACCGGACAAAGCCCGGCTGCAACCTCGACCTGCCGCTGTGGCAGATCGTGCGCGCGAGCACGGCGGCCCCGACCTTCTTCCCGCCGGAGGTAATCGAGATCACCGATCAAGTGGATGGCAGCACCAAAAAGCAAGTCTTCGCCTTCGAGGACGGTGGCGCGGTCGGCGATGTCGTTGCTGCGGGCGCGGT
>CAMLOZ010000226.1 GCA_946481625.1 uncultured Haloferula sp.
GAAGGAGGGCGCTGAGAAGAGTTCGCCGTGGCTCAGTTCGACACCGGTCGCGGCGCGCAGCAGCGCGGAGAGCCGGGTCGCTTCGATCGAACTCATGCCGAAGGCGATCAGGTCGTCTTCCGCGCGGGCCCCGTCCCGACCGGAAGCCTCGCGCACCGCATCGAGCACACATTCGAGCACCGGTCCGGCGGGCAGGCGCGGGATCGCCGGGGCAGCGGCCTCGTCGTAGATCACCGCGAGCGATCCGGCGGCGAGCGCCTCGCGGGTCGCCCCGCGGCGGATCTTGCCGCTGGTGGTACGGGGCAGGGTACCGCCACGGACGAGCACGATGCGATGCACGGAAATCTCAACGAGGTCGGCAATGCGGCGGCGGATCGCGGAGCAGAGGACGGCGGATTTTTCCTGCGAGAGGCGGGCGCATTCGAGGGCGAGGGCCACGCTTTCGCCCATGGCCGATTCGTCCGCCACGGCGGCGGCGGCGGTGACTTCTGGGAAGGCAAGCAGGGCCGACTCGATGTCCTCGGGCGCGACATTCGTGCCATCGAGGATGATGAGGTCCTTGATCCGGCCGACGACGTGCAGTTCGCCGTTTTCGAGGTAACCTCGGTCGCCGGTGTGGAGCTCGCCGTCCTTGTCGAAGGAGGAAGCGCTGAGCTCCGGGTGATTCCAGTAGCCTGCGGAGACGCTGGGACCCTTCACGCGGATCTCGCCGATCTGTCCGGGAGCGAGCGTCGCGCCGGTCTCGGGATCGGCGATGCGCAGTTCGAGGCCGTCGAGGACCGGGCCGCAGGAAACGTGGCGGCCGGCGGCGGGATGATTCGAAATGCGCTGGAGCTGTCCGGCGCGGCAGCCGGTAACGGTGAGCGTGGCTTCCGCAAGGCCGTAGCCGGGGAGGAAGGATTCCGGCCTGAAGCCGAAGGGGGCGAAGCGGCGGGTGAACCGTTGCAGGGTCTCCACCTGGATGCGCTCGGCCCCGCAGGGCGCGGCCTTCCAGCAGCTCAGGTCGAGTCCTTCGAGTTCCTCGTCGCGGATCGAACGCAGGCACATCTCGAAGGCGAAATTCGGGCCGCCGCTGAACTCGGCGCGGTGGCGGCTGATGGCTCGAAGCCAGCGGACCGGGCGCTGGATGAAGTGGTCGGGCGTGAAGAAGGTGAGCGAGAAGCCGGCCTCGATCGCGAAGAGGATCTTCAGCACCAGGCCCATGTCATGGTAGGGCGGCAGCCAGCTCAGGCCGCGCTTGATGTGGAGCGGCTCGATGTTCGCGATGAGCGCGCTCAGGTGGTGGCGCAGGTTGCGGTGATGGATCATCACGCCCTTCGGCTCCGCGGTGGAGCCGGAGGTGTACTGGAGCAGACAGGGGTGGCCGCCCTCGCGGGCGGCGCCTTCCAGCGGATCGTGGTCCGCGGCCAATTCGGCGGTATCGAGGATCCGCAGTTCGGGGATCGGGGCCTTCGGGATTTCGCCCAGCGCGATCTTCGCGCCGGAGTCGTGAAGGATGGCATCGAGCCGCTGCTTGTGGCGGTTGCCCCGCGGCGGATAGGCGGGCACGGCGATCGCCCCGGCATACCAGCAGGCGAAGAGGCCGGTGACGAACCCGAGGCCGGGCGGTTCCATCAGCAGCACCGGCTTGCCGGAAGCGCCTTCCCCGACCAGTCCGGCGGCCACGGCACGGGCATCGCGCGCGAGTTCGCCGAGAGAGAGGGTGAGCTCCTTGTCCTCGCCATCGGGCAGGAAGCGGTAGGCAAGCAGATCAGGATCGTGGGCTGCCCGCTGGTCCAGCACGCCGGTCAGTGCGCCACTGGCCGGAATGGCAGGACGTTCCATGGAGGCGACGGAGGGGGTCATCGGAGGGGGGAGTCCGCGGTACCGGTGCCCGACCATAGAAGATTCCGGCGAAAAAGGACAACTTTCCCGTCGCTACGCGATGACGGAAGTCGAAACTTCACTTATCTTAAGTAATTCGGCTCATACCGTCATCCGATGGTAGGCCTCCCCCATATTAGGTGGATGACTTTTCTTGGAACGCGAAACAAATGCTGTAAGACGGGGTTTAACCCTGCCGTAGGCCCGGATCGAACCGCCCTCGGGGCGGTTTGACTCCCCGTACCCCAGCGCCTAGCTTCCCAACCCAAACCCATGAAATCACCCACTTGTGTCGTGGCCGCCTGCCTGCTGGCAGGAACTTCCCTCGGCTTCGCGGCAGAGAAACTCGCGAAAGCGGACGATCCGGCCTTCATCGCGAAGTCTGCCCGTGCGATCGATGTCCATATCGCCTCCTGGTATAAGAAGCAGAAGCTGGAGGTCCCGCAGGTGACGGATGATGCGACTTTCCTGCGCCGCGTCTTCCTCGTGGCGATCGGCCGCATCCCGACCGGTGAAGAAGCGCGGGCGTTCTTGGAAATCGATGACCCGGCGAAGCGCACGCAGTTGATCGACTATTTGATGCAGTCGAAGGGCTACTCGAGCCACATGACCAACTGGGTCTTCGATCTGCTGCGGGTGACCGACGGCCGGCCGGGCTTCCAAGGGAATTTCGAGCCCTACCGGAACTGGGTGCGCACGGCGATGGAGAACAACATGCCGTGGGATGATTTCACCAACGCGCTCCTGGCTTCGTCCGGCGACGGCTGGGATCCGCAGACGGCGGCGGTGGGCTACTACACCCGCGACCGCGGGATGCCGCTCGACAACCTGGCGAACTCGATGCGGGTCTTCCTCGGTTCGCGGATGGAGTGCGCGCAGTGCCACGACGACCCCTTCGGCACGACCGAGCGCCATGAATTCTACGAGCTTGCCGCCTTCACGGAGGGCCAAGGCTCCTATCGCCAAAACTACATGCGCAAGCTGTGGGACGAACTGGGGGACGCGGAAAAGCGCAACAGCGTGGACTACGAGGTGGCGCAGGTGATGTGGGACGGCGTTTACGGCCTGAGCCTCGGCGGCACCGGCGCCGGCAAGATCGAGCTGCCGTCCGACTACCAGTACCGCGACGGCGAGCCGGGCGAGATGATCGGGGCGAAGACGCCCTTCGGCAAGACGGTCCGGATTTCCGAGAAGAGCGACAAGGCAGGGGGCCGCAAGGAACTCGCGGAATGGGTCACCAGCAAGACCGGCGAGCAATTCGCCTCGGTGGCGGCGAACCGGATGTGGAAGCGCGTGATGGGCCGCGGCGTCTATGAGCCGGTGGATGAGTACAAGGAGACCAAGCAGCTCCACCATCCCGAACTGATGGGCACGCTGATCGGCCTGATGGTCGAGCTCGACTACGATCTGCGCGCCTTCCAGAAGGTGCTGCTCAACACGAAAACCTTCCAGTTCGTGCCGAACCCGCAGCCTTCCAAGGTGCCGGGCGGCGACGATTTCCATGGCCGCCAGCTCACCCGCCTTTCGGCCGAGCAGCTTTGGGACTCGCTGATCACGCTGGCATCCGGCGACCCGGACAAAATCCCGCGGCGCTCTTTGGATGACCGGATCTACGTGAGCGGCAAGCCGGTGCTGGTCGGGAAGAAGAACATGGTGCAGGTCTCCAAGGAGGTGCTGGCGCTGGATTCCGAGCAAGCGGTGCGCGAGTACTTCAACAAGCTGCTGGCCGAGGTGAAGACCGGCGGTGCGAGCGGAAGCAGCAGCGGTAGCGACGGGATGATGTCGATGAACGCGAAGGTCACCCGCTACGGCAAGGACTCCGCGGTGCGCGCTTCCGAACTGCCGAGCCCAGCGCCGCGCGACCACCTGCTCTACCTCTTCGGCCAGTCCGACCGCGTGGTGGTGGATGGCTCGAGCCGCGAGCCGAACGTGGGCCAGGTGCTCTCGCTGATGAACGGCTACGTCCAGAACCAGCTCGTGAACAACACCGGGGCCGCGCTCTACAAGAGCCTGGACGGTGCCACCACGGATGAAGAGAGGGTCCGCCGCCTCTACGTCACCATCTTGAACCGCCCGCCCAGCACCGAGGAAATGGGCTGGATGAAAGACGAGTTGAAGAAGTCGAAGGACAACGGCCTCCGCAACATCGTTTCCGCCCTCGTAATGTCTTCCGAGTTCCTCTTCCTGCAATAAACCCAGCCACCCCTCCGAAACCATGAATTCATCGGATTTCAACCGCTACGACGAGCCGACCCGGCGACGGTTCATCGCGAACGCCGCCAAGATGTATCTCGGCGTGAACCTGTTCCCGATGCTTGGTTCGAGCATCGCCAGCGCCGCACCGACCGCCCCGGCGACGCCGAAGGCGAAGAGCGTGATCTACCTCTACATGTCCGGCGGCATGAGCCATCTGGACACCTTCGACCCGAAGAAGAAGAAGGAAGTGATGGGACCGACGGAGGCCATCGCGACGAAAGCCACCGACATCATGGTCGGCAAGTGGCTGCCGAAGACTGCGGACGTGATGGACAAGGTCTGCGTGGTCAACTCGATGACCTCGCGCCAGGGCGCCCACGAGCAAGGCACCTACATCATGCACACCAGCTACGACATGCGTGGTACGGTGAAGCACCCCTCGCTCGGTGCCTGGGTGATGAAGCTCGGGGGCCGCCACAATCCGGAGATCCCGGGTTACGTGGCGATCGACTCCTCGGCGGAATACTCCGGCGGCGGATTCTTCGGCGCGAAGTACGCCGCGGCTCCGATCGGTAGCCCGACGGACGGCCTGCAGGATTCCAAGAAGCCGGCCGGTGTTTCGCAGGAAGACTTCGACCGCCGACTCTCGCTGGCCGACCGCCTCAACAAGCAGTTCCACGGCCGCTATGAAAATGCGGACGTGAAGGCTTACGAGGAGCTGTATTTGGAAGCCATCAAGCTGATGAACAGCAAGGATCTGAAGGCCTTCAACATCAAGGACGAGCCCGCTGCCACGCGCCAGCTCTACGGGCAGGGCCGTTTCGCGCAGGGTTGCATGCTGGCCCGCCGCCTGGTGGAGCACGGCGTGCGCTTCGTGGAAGTCCAGCTCGGCGGCTGGGATACCCACTACGACAACTTCGCTGCGGTGGAAGGCCGCTGCAAGGAACTCGACCAGGCCTATGCCGGCCTGCTCATGGACCTTGAGAAGCGCGGCATGCTGAAGGACACGTTGGTCGTCGTGGCCACCGAGTTCGGCCGCACGCCGGAGATCAAGACGGAGCACAACGACGGCCGCGACCACCACCCGGCGGCGTTCTCCTGCCTGCTTGCGGGCGGCGGCGTGAAGGGCGGCTTCAAGTACGGCGAGACCGACGCGAGCGGCAACCGCGTGAAGGACAAGCCGGTGACCCCGCAGGACTTCAACGCGACGATCGCCTACGCGCTCGGTGTCCCCCACGATCTGACCGTGATGTCGCCTTCCGGCCGCCCGTTCAAGTTCGCGGACAAGGGTGTGCCGGTGATGGACGTCTTCGCGTGACGGAAAAGATTCTGGTTTGAAGGGCGCGCCTCCGGAAGGGGGCGCGCTTTTTTGTAGATGGGTGAAGGATGCGCTCCCTGAGCGGGAGCGTGATGCATCAGTCGATCTAACGGGGAGTCGAATCTGCTTGGTAGCCAGGGGGGCAATTGATAATGATCTGCCCGTTTTTTATCCCTCTCCACCCGACTCGATGCACTTTCAGTTCAATTGCCCGCAATGCGGGATCGCCATGGAGGCGTCCGTGGAAAACAGCGGAGCGGCGGTCGAATGCCCGCAGTGCGGGACGCAGTTCGTGGTGGAAGCGCCGGTGGTCCCGGTGGTGACGGCGCGGGCCGTGACGGCCCCGGTCCAGCGCGCCCAGCCGCAGGCTCCCCGCGGCCCGCGTCCGCCGGCTCCGGCGAGGTCCGCGGTGCGTCCGTCGAAGGCAGCGAAGGAAGGCACGATGCTCTTTGCCGGGCTGGGCGGTGCCTGCGTGCTGCTCATCGCGCTGGTCGTGTGGTTCAATGTCCAGGCCCGCAAGGTGGTGAACCAGCCCCCGCCGCCGCCGGAGGAGGTCAGCGCGATCACCCGTGCGACTCCGCCCAAGCCGGAGCCGCCCACGCCCGAACCCGAGACTCCGGAGAAGGCGCGGATGAACGCGGAGCTCCAGAAGATCAAGGACGCCCTTGCCGCCACGGAAGCGAAGGAGAAGGAACGCGCGCAGCGCGAGGCCCGTCGGGTCGATGAGGCGAAGGAGGCGGCTCTCGCCGAGCGGCAGGCGGAGATGGAATATGCGCGCGATTTCCTCGCTGAGAATTTTTTCCAAGGCGACACGGGCGTGGCAGAGGCCTTTCTCAAGGTGTACGAAGACGTGCTTTGGGGAGCTTCGAACCTGATGACCGATTCGGATCCCTCGAATGACCTGAAGACCAAGGAGGATTACGACGAATATGT
>CAMLOZ010000227.1 GCA_946481625.1 uncultured Haloferula sp.
TGCCAGGCGACGGTGGCGGTTGTCGCGGGCGCGCCGGATGTTCTCCGCGTTCTGCGCCGCCGTATTCCGCGCCGCCTGGTCGGCCGCCATTTTCTGATAGACCCCCGCCTGCTCCTGCGCCTTCGCCGATTTACGGGACTGGTCGTAGGAATACGCCGCCGATGCCGCCGCGATGGCGAGATAGACGTAGATCAGGTCGTCAACGCCGAAGATCGCCAGGGTATTGATGAATGTAAGCTCCATGTTCTGTTAGATTGCTTTTGCCAAATGAATCACCTCGCGCGCCGTGATGCTGAAGCCACAGCCCCGTGCCTCCCGCGCCATCGCGGGACGGCACGCGCTCGCGAAGAGCATCCGCAGCCCCAGCTCCCGCGCGGCCTCCTCCAGCGCCACATACACCGCCTGGCACGCCTCCCGCGCCTGCGCCGGAGCGAGCCCCGGACGCCCGATCAGCCAATCGATCTGCCCCGCCGCCACGCCTTCGAAGACCGTCAGCCAGCCCGCCGCGCAGGGCCCGGAATCATCGATCGCCACGAACCCCAGCGGCGGCAGCAGCCAAGCCGGCATCGAGCCCTCCCCCCGCTCCTCCCACCACGTCAATATCTCTTCTAGGTACAGTGAGTTAATTGGTACGCAATTCATAGTAAAATGACGAATTCGGAATCCCCGGATGTCGAATGAAGTGTGTTTCAGAATGAACGACCTCCTGCCTCCTGCCCGCGGTCGGGATTCCCCTTCCCCCTCACAAGACATTCGTCATTCGGAAAATCCTCATTCGTCATTGATCTCCGTAAACATTCATCTTCAGCCCCAGGCTCCTCACCGCGAACGGATACGGCTCGTCCGAGACCACGCACACGTCGCCGCTCGTCCTATGGCTCCCGTCGAATTCCTTCTCGATCTCGCCCGTGAACAAAGCCCCCTGCCCCGCATCCAGCGGATCGAGCCTGCCCAGCGGCGTCTCCCCGATTTTCCCGCCGCGGCTCCAGCGCAGGGACGGCACCACGCGGTGAATCCTCAGCTCGCGCGAACGGCTGCTGCCGTTCCCAAGCGCGATCTCCGGCGTCATCGGCTGTAGCGCCGCCCGATAACCCAGCCCCGTGACCAGCACCGGCCCGGTGCTCGGGATGCCCTGGCCGATCTCCGGCACCCAGTTCACCGCGAGTTTCGGCGAGACCGTGTTCGAGCCGCTCGTCCACATCCCTTCCACCTGCCCCTCGCGGCAATACAGCACCCACTCCGATCCGCTCCAGTGAAGCCGCGTGTAATCGATCTCCTCCGCCTCCGGATCCAGCGGGTCGAAGCCCTCCGGATAATTCCCGTAACTCGGCCTGCCGTTCACATCGGCCTTCTCCACCAGCGTGCCCGTGGCATCCGGCACCAGTTCGCCCGTCACCACGATCGCCGGCGGCGGCGAATCCGCGGGCGCATCCCCGATCATCTCGATCACCGGCGTCCCGTGCACCTGGAGGTCCACCTTCACCCAGGTGATCGGCAACTCCGTCAGGCCCGCTTGCCACTCGAAGTCCTGCGAATGAAAGGTCATCTGACCCGCAACCTGGATCACCCAGCGGTACACCCCGGGATTCGCGAAATACGCCAGCTCGATCCGGTACGCATCCCCCAGCACGGCATGCCGGAACCAAGGCCGCTCCTGGCGCGTCCCCGCGACCTCGTAGTACCCGTTCGGGTCCTCCACACCCGCAGGGAGGGAAATCAGATACGTGAGCCCGGAGAGCTCGAGCCCCGTGGTGAAGGGCCACTGGTCGAATCCCAGCGTCGCTTCCGGATACGCTCGGCCGTCATACCACCCGGCCACCTTCTTTCCATGCAGGTGCAACAGAGGGCTGAAATCGAAGGGCGGCAGCACCCCGCTCGCCGCATCCATCCACCAGCCGTCGTCATCCGGCCGAGCCATCTGCCCCGGCCGGAAGCGCTCGATGAAAATCCGCCCGCCGCGCTCCACCAGGAACCACACCTCGTCCTCGTCGCTCGTCGCGCGGACCGTCGCCACGCTCCGGATCTCGCCTTGCGTGCTGTGGCGGTGCCACGCCGCCACCCGCTGCGCCCGCTCGTAGGTGATGCCGAAGAGCTTCCCGCCCGCCACCATCCATACCACCTGCCACGGCATCCGCATCACCGCGATGTCCTCCACCGGCTCCTCGAAGAGATGATCCGCCAGCAGGTTCAGGTTCGCCGCCTCGTAGCGGTCGTCCTGGAAGCTGAAACTGAACTCCCGGATCCGCGTCCCCCCCCGCTGCACGAAGAGGCACACGTTGTCCGCGAAGCAGGCCGGCACGCCGCCGTCATGCGCGCCATACGCCGATTGCCGCCGCGCCACGCAGAACTCCGGCGTGATCGCCTTCTCCTCGTCCTCCCCGTACATCGACCACTCGCCGCAGCCCGTGCCCGCCAGCAGGAAGCGCTCCGATACCAGCCACAGGATCGGATCCTTCTCCCCGATCGCCAGCGTGTGCGCGAAGGCCTCGTCCGCATCCGTGCCGCGCTCGAAGTTCTCGTAGTCGTCCACCGCGCTGCCCCACACCGTGTGCGGCTTCAAGCGCGTGGCCGCCATCACCACCCGCCCCTGGTGCAGCTCCACCGCGCGCGGATATCCCTGCACCGCATTCCATGCACTCTCCGCCCAGCGGTAGCTGCTGCCCGCATCCACCGGCGTGAGCACTTCCGCCGTCGCCGACCGCGAATCCTTCACCACCTTGATCTTCACGCGCCCGCGCAGCACCGGCTCGATCGAGGACAGCACCGCGTACGTGTTGTCGCCCAGCCCGTCGCCCGTCGCCTGGTCGGACTTCTCCCACTTGATCCGTAGTAGCACCCGGCCCTCTTCCTCTCCCTCCGCGGAGACATTCAGATCCGACTGTGCCACCCAGGACCGCAGCTCCTGCCAGGTCGCCCCCTTGTCCTCGGAACGCTGGATGGTGAATTTCCCCTTCCACGTGCCGTGGGTCATGAAATTCCACCCGCCCTGGATCGCGATCTCCGCGGAGATCAGGTTCGTGCTGGATGGAGTGAAGCGCAGCTCGTAGTCCTCGATCGCCCGCTCCCTCGCGATCTCGAAGACCGCGTCCACATGGTCCTGCTGCCAGGTATCCCGGCTCGCCGTCAGCTCGATCTCCATGGAGACCGGCGCCGAGAGATCCGTGAAAGCGCGCTCCCACAGCGCCTTCGTCACCTGCTGGTAGAGCCGCCCGTTCCGGATCAGTTGCGTGTAGGTCGCCGTGCTTTCTCCCGGTGCCCGCGCGGCGGTCGGTGCATGGCGGCGCAAGCACTTCCAGGTGGTCCCGGCATGGGTCACACGCTCGCCCACCAGATAATCCCCCGCGTGACTCGTGGACCACGCCGCCACGCTCAGCGGAAAGATCGCGGTGATCACGTGCTCCTTGTCCACATTCGTATCCAGCAGCGCGGGGTCCGAGAAAATGTCCACCGGCTCCAGCTCCCAATCGTCCGCCGCGTAGCGCGTCAGCTTGTGAGGCGGATGTTCCGGATGCACCAGATACATCACGCTGTTGATCTGCTTCCAGCGCAGCCCCAGCAACTCTCCGTCCGACCAGGGGATATCGATCCCCAGCGCCGCCGTCGCCGTGCCCGGCCGGATCGCCACCTTGGGCAAGCCGTCCAACGCGAAGAGATACTGCTCCCGCCGCCAGTCCAGCACCAGATCGGGCGTCGGCTGATCCTCCGGATCGACCGTGAACCACGAGATATGCGAGATCCCGTTCTTCTTCACCTCGATCCTCCAGCCATAGTCCTCGTGATAGTAGATACCGGCCGTGAAGCTATCGGCACCGTTCGTCCATCCCGCCGTGCGCTGGTAGGCCGGCTTCCCGTTCACCGGAGTCGTCTGGTCGTAGTCGCCCGCGATCGGGAACTGCACCTGCCCCGTGCCCGTGCCGGTCAGGAAGGTCGCCGTGCCCTCCACCCGCACGTGGGCCGTGGCGCGGTCCTTCACCGCCTCGCGCCCTTGGTAGATCGACATCTCCCCGCCACCCAGCACCAGCATCGCCGCCTCCGATGTCGAAACCTGGAACTCCACCAGCCGCCCGGACTTCGCGCCCGCGGGCAATTGCCCCAGATACTCCATCCCCGGCCGCTTCTGCACCCCGCCCTGCGGCAGCACGATGAAATTCTCGATCAGCCGGCAGCCGGAGCCGTACTTCTCGATATCCGTCCGTCCGTCCAGCCACGGCGAAAGCTCCCCCGCCGCGAACGACAACTGGTGTTTTACGATGCTCATCGTAGCAGTGAAGAAAGTTCCAAATCCTAGGTTCCAAGTTCCAAAAAACAGCCGTCGCCACTCCGACCTCCGACATCTACCCTCTCCTCCCCGTCAGCGAACTCTCCAGCAGCTCCTCCAAAGGATGATTCTCCGCGCTGCGCGAATCATGCCCGTCCGCCGTTCGTGCCGCCGGCAGGTCCACCTGTTCGTAACGTTGCAGCAGCGATTGCTCGAGCTGCTCGCTTCCCGTGATCGCCCGCGCCAGACGCGAGGCCAGCAAGGTGGCGAAGGCCGCGGTGCAGAGCGGATCATACAGTGCCGGCTCCTCCAGCCTCGACACATACTCGATGATCACGCCCTCCCCCGGGCCGAGCAACACCCGCTTGCCACCCATCAACCGGAGATCGAAGCGGTCCACCCGCTCCCCGTCCACGCCCATCACCTGCCGCAGCTTCAGGAAGTCCTCCGGCAGATCGTAGCACTCCTTCCACCCGGGCAAGGGATCCTCTCCGGAAGCCACCTTCACCTCGCCGAAGTATCCCTCCACCTGCGGCGTCCAGGTCTCCGCCCGGTCGGGGCTGAACGCTCCCGGCTCGCTCGCATAAATCGCCTGCGGCCCGTGCGTCAGCTCCCAGCGGCTACCGCTCCACTGCAACATCCCCACGGTCAAAACCGGGCTCGGATGCCGCCACTGCTTGCGGTTGTTGTAGATGCCATACTCGTTGTAAACCCCGTTGATCCACGGGCCGCCCAGCTCGTCCGGGACGCCGCTCACCCGCGGCCTCGGCTCGTGCAAGCCCAGCTCGCAGGTTCGCAATGCGAAGCCCCAGAAATGCGAGCGGAGCACTTCATCCCGCGCCTGCCCGTAGTGCAACGCCGCCAGCCGCGCGTTCTTGTCATTCGGATCGTCCAAGCTCGCGATCAGGCGCTCCCCGATCTTCGCGAGCGCCAGGTTGGTCAAATCGGTCTTCGTCATCGTGATAGATAAAATGTAGCGGCACCGGAAGTAGCGCGGCATTGCATGCCGCGAATGCTCGCGCTTCTCCCCTTGAATCGGACTCCTGCTCTCCCCCTCGCTCTCCCCCTCCGCGGCTTGCAAAGCCGCGCTACCTTCCCCCGGCGCAGCCGCACACCGGTTAATGATTGAATGATCGGCGGCCCGCCCGCCGCCCGCCGCGCCCGCCCCGCAGGACGGACGCGGCCTCCAATCACAATCCCGACTCCCTCTTCCAAACCGAATCCGCGCAGCGGCACTCCGATTGATGATCGGGAGATTGGTGATTGAACGATCGGCAGCGCCTCGCGCTGCTCCTAGTGGCTCAGCGAATACTCGATCCGCGCCCGCACCGTCACTCCGCTCAGCGCCGCACTCGCGGATGGCACGAAGTCCACCCAGCACGCCTTCGTCAGCACCGGGATATCCACCCCGGTCGGAATGCTCTTCACCGCGGTCGATGCCTCTTGCACGACGTTCACCGAGGCGATCTCAGTCACCGCGGAGCCATCCAGCGGCGTGAGCTGGATCTTCCCGCCGAAGGTCGTCAGCGAGGAAGTCAGCCAGCTCGACCCCGGAATGATCTGCGCGCCCGCCGGCAGCGAGCCGAAGCGCACGCGGTCCGAGGTGCCCACGGTCGCCGTGGGCGTCGCCGCGTCCTGGTAGCTATGCACCGGGCGTGCGCTCTCGCTGCCCGGCGAGCCCGCCGGAGGCCCTTTCACCAGCGCCTGGGTTTGCTTGGCGGCGATTGTCGATGTGTAGTCAGCCATGATATTCTCCTATGTTTCTCGTAGTTCGTGATTCCTATCCACCGGGCGGTCAGGCGTCCTGCTCGCACTCCACCAGCACCACCTGCTTCTCGTCCTTGCGCGCCGCGCCCACCTTGATTCGCGAATACACCTGGATCGCCTGCGATTGCGTCGGCAGCGTGTCGATCGAGGTCTTCACGTCGTACCAGAAGTCCAGATAGACCCCCGTGGACACCCACATCGGGCAGGAACGGATGATCTTGTTCGCGTTCGGAGAAGCCTTCTTCGCGATCTG
>CAMLOZ010000228.1 GCA_946481625.1 uncultured Haloferula sp.
GTCCTCCAGGGCCGTCTCCACCAAAGCCTCCGAATACGTCGAAGCGCGCAGGATGGGATCCCCGCCGAGGCCGAGGAAACGGAGCAGGAAGCTCGGTTCGCCGACCGTCTTGCAGACCCCGCTGCCCATCAGCAAGCGCTGCAGGAGAGTGGATCCCGCACGCGGCATGGAGAGTAGGAAGACGATCTGGGTGTCCGGCACGTCGGGGGCCGATATGGCCGGGGGCGAGGGTCCCACGCAAGGGCAAAGTCCCTCATGCGCCAGTGCAAAAAGTGCATTGGCCATCGATCCACCGCGCAGCGCACTCCGATTGATGATTGGAAGATGGGTGAGCGATGATTTCTAGCCTTCCGCTCCGCCCTCCGTCGTTGACTTGAGGGTCCGGCGACATAGACCCTTCCGCATGCAGGCCGGGCGACGCTACTCCTTCCTCGTGATCGGGGGAGCACTGGCGGCGTGCCTGGCCTTCGCAGGGGTGAACACGCGCGTGGACCCCTTCCGCGTCACCCCGGTCGCCTGGAGCGCGAAAAGCCTGGAGCCCTACCGCGACCTCTCGGGCCAGATCCGGACCGGCAAGGCCGGGTTGATCCGCTCGGGGGACTGGCAGGTCGGGCTCTTCGGCTCCTCCCGCGTGGACAATGCCTGGAATCCGGATGCGGCGGGCTGGCAGGGCAAGCGCGTCGTGAATCTCGGTGCCAGCGGCGGTTTCATCTACGAGACCATCGGCATCGCCCGCTACTTCCTCGCCCGCGAAAAGCCGGACCTGCTCGTGATCGGGATCGATCCCGGCGACATGAGCAATGCCAACGACACCCGCCCGAAGTCCGACTACTACAGCTCGCCCTTCTCCGGGACGGACACCCTCAACCGCGAGCTGCGCTACGTCGTCGGCCTCTCCACCTTCGAAGCCTCCATCGAAACCCTCTCGCGAGCCCGGAAACGGCAGCCCGGGGAGTATACCCCGCATGGTCTTCGCCTCCGCCCCGAAGTCGCCAAGTCCCGGTCCCAGATGAAATTCATCCGCGACCAGCTCAGGAGCGAGCACGAGGACAGCACCGGCGGCGTGGACAAGGGCAAGGCGGACCTTCTCCGCGGGTTCCTCGAGGAATGCGCCGGCGGCTCCTTCCAAGTCGTCCTCATCGTCCACCCGGTCCATGCGTTGATGCACGCGCGCTCGCAGGACCGCGACCATCCCCCCGTCCCCTTCGAAGCCACGCGCCGCTATCTCCTCTCGCTGACCGGGGGAGTGAACGCCCTCCGCCCGGGAGGCTTCGTCCGCTACATGGACTTCTGTAACTTCCACCCCGCCAACTGCGAGCTCCTGCCCGCCGACAAGAAGGGCCTCGAACGCATGAAGCACTGGAACGACCTCGGCCACTACGATGTGGAACTTGGCGAATCCGTCCTCGGCCAAGCCCTCGGCTGGGAAAACCAGCACCCCGAATGGCAGGGCCACGGCTGGGAGATCACCCCCGAAAACATCGAGACCTATCTGAGCTTCATCCGCGAAGGCTATCGCAGCTACCTTAACGGCCCCGGCGCAGCCGATGTCGCATGGAAAGAATCCTTACTGGCGACAGGAAAATGACTCACGCTTTCCCTGCTCACCCGGCACCTTCCTCCTGCCCCGCCGCGCAGCGCACTCCCGTTCGATAAGTAGTGCTTAGTCGTTAGTAATTCCTCTTCTCCATGATCGAGCATCAAATGGTTTTCATCGGCGGCCTGCATCGCAGCGGGACCTCGCTGGTCCACGAGATCCTGCGCGGCAGCCCGGAGGCCACCGGCTTCATCAAGACCGGCTTCCCGCAGGACGAAGGGCAATTCCTCCAGACCGTCTATCCCCGCGCCAGCGTCTATGGCGGCCCCGGCCGCTTCGGCTTCGACAAGGCCTCGCATATGGACGAGAACCATCCGCTCTGTACCCCGGCCAATGCCGACAAGCTCTTCCGGGAATGGTCCGCGCACTGGGACATGTCCCGGAAGTTCCTGCTGGAAAAATCCCCGCCGAACATCGTCCGCCTGCGCTTCTTCCAAGGCCTCTATCCCGGCTCCAAGTTCATCGTGATCCTGCGCCACCCGCTGGCCGTCTCCTACGCCACGCGGAAGTGGAGCAAGACCGGCATCCCCGAACTGCTGGAGCACTCGATTCTCTGCTACGAGCGCTTCCTCCAGGACATGAGCCATCTCAAGCACCTCGCGATCTTCCGCTACGAGGAGTTCGTTCTCCGCCCGGAGGAGATCCTGGCGGACATCACCGACTGGCTCGGCATGCAGCGCGTTCCCCTGAAACACGAAGTCCGCCCGGACGTGAACGGTGCCTACTTCAAGACCTTCCGCGAGGAACAGGGCTCCTTCCTCAACAAACTCAAGCCCTCCTTCGCGAACATGCCCGAGAAGTTCGAGAGCCGCGCGAATGCCCTCGGCTACAGCATCGAGCAACCCGAGAAACTCGTGCCCGTTCCCTGGCTCGGCCTGCACGGATGATGAAGACCCGCCCCCATCGCAAACCCAGGATCTATTCCTTGCTCGTCATCGGCTTGGGAGGATTCGCCGCCCTAATGGTGGGCCTCGTCAATACCACCGTCAATCCTTGGCGGACCACCCCGGTCCCGTGGCAGGCGCAATCCCTCGAGCCCTATCGCGATGGAGCCGACCACATGCGCACGCGCAAGGCCGGAATCCTCCGCTCGGGGGATTGGAAGGTCGCGCTGGTGGGATCCTCCCGCGTGGCCAATTGCCTCGACCCTTCGCTACCCCAATGGGGCCGGTCCGACGTGGTGAACCTGGGTTGCAATGCCGGCTTCCTCCACGAATCCACCGAGATCGCCAAGTTCTTCATGATCCACGATGATGCGGAGCTCCTCCTCTTCGGGGTCGACCCGGGAGACCTGACTTCATCGGTGGACACCCGCCCGATGTTCGATTTCTACAGCTCCCCTTTCTCGCCGGATACCGGGGTGGATAACGAACTGCGCTACATCTTCGGGCTCTCCACCTTGGATTCCTCGCTCGATACGCTTCGCTACGCCCGTTTGAAGCTGAAGGGCGAGTTCGGGCCGAACGGGATGCGTCGGCGTCCCAAGCGCCACAAAGGTAGCCAAGTGAATTTCATCGCCCAGACAATCACCCGCAAGATCGAACTCGAAACGGCAGATGCAGGCGGCCCGGAACGCTCCCTCAACGAGGAGAAGGTCCGGAAGCTTCGCGAGATGCTGCAGATCTCCCGCGAGAAGCCCTGCCGGGTGATCGTCCTCTTCCACTCGAATCACGCGCTGATGCACGCGGAGGCCAAGCACATCGGCACGAGCGTGATTCCTTTCGAGAAGGAGCGCCGGGCTTTGGTTGCCATGATCGCGGAGTTGAATGCGGCGACCTCCGACCTCCCGCCGATCGATCTGTGGGACTTTTGCAACTACCATCCGCTGAATTGCGAACCCCTCCCCTTGGACAATCCCAAGGAGGGCCGCTTGAAAAACTGGACCGACCTCGGCCACTTCAGCCCGGAAATCGGGAACCAGATGCTTGCCTTGATGATGCACTGGCCGCTCCCCCAGCCCGAATTGGCGGACATCGGCCGCAAGCTCGACCTCACCACCCTCGATGCCTACCTCGCTGAAGTCGGCACTGGCTATCAACGCTATCTGACCGGGGACGGGGCCCGCGACCTCGCATGGAAGGAGAAGCTCAAGGCCGAGGCCGGACGCTGACCCGCCGACCCTTTCACTC
Source organism: uncultured Haloferula sp. (assembly GCA_946481625.1). The sequence goes on from CAMLOZ010000228.1 coordinate 3,727, forward strand.
TCGACAAAGCCCGCCCCCGATTGGAAAAACCCGGCCCCGCCCAACGGCATGCTTTTCAACTCCTACACCTACCTCCTGCTCTTCCTGCCGTTGGTGGCGCTGGGGTTCCACCTCCTCCGGCATAGCAAGCTGAGGCTCTCGCTCGGCTGGCTGGTGGTGATGTCGCTGGTCTTCTACGGCGTCTGGAACCCGGACCCCACCCAGCCCTGGAGCCCGAAGTACGTGCTGATGATCCTGGCATCATGCACGTTCAATTATTTCCTCGGCCAGCGGCTCTCCCAGCTAAAGCTCTCCGGCCCAGGCAAAATGCTGCTGGGGCTGGGCGTGGGCGCGAACCTCGCGGCGCTCGCCTACTTCAAGTACGCCGGCTTCCTTGCCGGCATCTCGCAGGACCTCACCGGCTGGCCGCAGGTCGTGCCCCAGATCGTCCTCCCGCTCGCCATCTCCTTCTTCACCTTCCTCCAGATCGCCTACCTGGTCGATGCCTGGCGCGGCGAGACCGAGGAGTACCACTTCACCGATTACCTCCTCTTCGTCACCTTTTTTCCGCACCTGATCGCAGGCCCGCTGATCCACCACCGGGAGATGATGCCGCAGTTCGCGAAGAACAAGAACCGCGGCCTGCATTCGAACGACATGTCAATCGGCATCACCCTGCTGGCCCTCGGCTTGTTCAAGAAGGTGGTGGTGGCCGACTACCTCGCCCGCACCGCCACGCCGATCTTCGACCTCGCCGCCGCCGATGGCCGCGATCCCACCATGGCGGAAGCTTGGGCCGGAGCCCTCTCCTACACGCTCCAGCTCTACTTCGATTTCTCCGGCTACTCGGACATGGCGCTCGGCTCGGCCCGCATCTTCGGCATCCGCTTCCCGCTGAATTTCCACTCGCCCTACAAGGCCACCTCCATCGTCGATTTCTGGCGGCGCTGGCACATCACCCTCTCGCGCTTCCTCCGCGACTACCTCTACATCCCGCTCGGCGGCAACCGGAAGGGCCCCGCCCGCCGCTACATCAATCTCTTCATCACGATGCTCCTCGGCGGCCTCTGGCACGGCGCCGGCTGGACCTTCATCGTCTGGGGTGCCCTCCACGGTGCCCTGCTCTGCGTGAACCACGCATGGTTCAACTTCCGCAAGAAGCTCTCGATCCCCGCGATCCCCAAGCCGCTCGCCATCGGCATGACCTTCTTCGCCGTGCTCATCGGCTGGGTCTTCTTCCGCGCCCACGACTTCCACGCCGCCAAGACCATGCTCGCCGCGATGTTCGGCTTCCAGGGCTGGACCGGCTGGCCGCCCGACTCGATGATCGTGGTGAAGGACGACCGCGCGTGGAAACCGATCATCGGCGGCCTGCTCCTCTGCTGGTTCTTTCCGAATACCCAGCAGTTCATGAAGCGCTACCTGCCCGCGCTCGGCCTGCGGGAGTTCCCGGAGCTCAAGCCCGGCCCGCACCGCTGGTGGCACTGGCGGCCCACCATCCCCTGGGCGCTCTTCACCCTCGCGATCCTCTACGGCGTGGGCCGCGAATTCGACAAGGTGAGCGAGTTCATCTATTTCCAGTTCTAGTTCTAACAGCGGCCGATGCTTTTCAACAGCTACACCTTCCTGGTGCTCTTCCTGCCGCTGACGCTGATCGTCTTCCAGATCCTGCGCCGCAGCAGCCAGCGGATCGCCATGGGCTGGCTGGTGCTGATGAGCCTCGTTTACTACGGTTGGTGGAATCCGGACCCCAGCGAGCCCTGGACGCCCTTCTTCCTGATCCTGATCTGCACCTCCTGCCTGATCAATTTCGTGATCGGGAGGTACTTGGCCGCCCACACCTTCACGGCGAAGGGCCGGATGATCCTCGCGCTCGGGCTCACCGCGAATCTCTCGGTACTATTCTACTACAAGTACATCGGCCTCTTCGAGCGCACGATGGAAGCCATCACCGGCGGACGCTTCGATATCCCCGCCGTGGTCCTGCCGCTCGGCCTCTCCTTCTTCACCTTCCAGAAGATCGCTTTCCTCGTCGATGCCTATCGAGGCAAGACCAGCAAATACAACTTCCTCGACTTCCTCCTCTTCGTCACCTTCTTCCCCCAGCTCATCGCGGGGCCGATCGTCCACCACAACGAGATCATGCCGCAGATCCAGCGGACCGTGAGTCCCTCGCGGCGCTCGGTGGACCTCTCCGCGGGCATCTCGCTCTTCGCGATGGGCCTCTTCAAGAAGGTCGTCATCGCCGACAACCTCGCGCCCATCGCCAATACCTTCTTCCTCCTCGCCTCGCGCGATGACCGCGATCTCACGATGGCCGAGGCATGGACCGCGGCCATCTCCTACAGCCTCCAGCTCTACTTCGACTTCTCCGGCTACTCGGACATGGCTATCGGCGCGGCCCGCATGTTCGGCATCAAGCTGCCGGTGAACTTCCACTCGCCCTACAAGGCGACCTCCATCGTGGACTTCTGGCGGCGCTGGCATATCACCCTCTCCCGCTTCCTCCGCGACTACGTTTACTTCTCGCTCGGCGGC
>CAMLOZ010000229.1 GCA_946481625.1 uncultured Haloferula sp.
ACTTCAAGGAGATTGCGGCCCTGCTTCAGTTCGACGGGCAGGCGGTGGGGCGGGGACCAGGCGGTGCCGACGGCCTCGCCGTTGAGACGGATGCGTGCGGTGTGGCAGACTTCGCCGAGGTCGAGCAGGGCGGGGGACTTGCCGGACCAGTCGAACTCGAGCTTGTAGAGGGCGGTGCCGGAGAAATCACGATAGGCGGCTCCGTCTTGTGCGGTCCATGAGGCGAGGGTTTTGGTTTCGAAGGGAGGGGGGAGTTCGGGGCCGCCTTCGAGGAAGCGGACGGACCAGTTGCCTTTCAGGGCGAGGGGTGGGGCACCGGCTTCGATGTCTTTCCATGGCGGACCCTGGGCGTCTCGGTCGGTGTAGGTGCGAAGGATGCGGGATTCGCCGGGAGCGAGGATGAGGCGGATGCCGTCGGAGGTGGAGGCGACGCCGCTCTTTCCATGCATCGGGTCGAAGATCACGGCGGATTTCATCGGGGTGGCGAAGGTCACCTTCGTGTCGATGTTGGCGCCGGAGGAATTCACGATGAAGTAGCTCCAGCCGTCGATATGCTTGCGCCGCACGAAGCGGAGTTTCTTTGCGGCCATGGGCTCGCCTTTGATGCCGACGGATTGGAGGGCGCTGGCGAGTTCGGCGCGGGTGATGGAGGCCAAGAGAGGTGAGAGTTTGGCGGAACCCTGATCCTTGTCCTTGAAGCCGGGAGTGGTTCCGGAGGCTTCGCCGAGGAAGGTGATGCGGGCACCTTGCGAAGCAAGATCTCGCAAGCGCTGTGCTGTGGCCACGGTCATGTGGCGGGTCTCGGGAACGAGGAGGGCCTTGTAGGTGCAGTCGCCGAGTTGGATCTTGCCGGCTTCGACGGTGGCGCCGGCGAGCAGACGGTCGGACACGAAGTCGCAGGGGATGCCCGATTCCCACATCGAGATGACGGCGCGATAGAAGGGGGAGGGATGCAGCCACTTGTCCTGATTGTGGACGGTGAAGAGCGGGAGGTCCTTCGCTCCATCGTGCCACAGATCGTGGATCGGGAAGTAGAGCAATACTTCGGCATCGGGTGTGCCGGACTGAAGGACAGCCTGGCAGCGGGCGATGTAGGCGTTGAAGGCGGGAAGGTCCCGCCACAGGCCGCCGTTCGGGCCCATGTGGGTGGAGGCGTAGAAGAGCCAGCCGGGCCAGCCGGCGTCCTCTGGCGAGTACGGGATGCCATGGAAGAGGATGTGATTCACACCACCGAGCCAGACGAAGTCGGCGGCTTCTTTGAGCTTGGCGGGGGTGACGCGGAAATGTTCGTCGAGCCAGGTGAAGGTTTCGGCGGAGACGAGCTTCTTGCCGGTCACGTGTGCGGCGGAAGAGGCGAACTGGAGCATCGGGATCTGCTCCTCGCCAACGTGGCGGAAGATCTCCGTTTCGGGGATGTCGGCGACGGCGTAGTGATCTAACAGATTGCCCGGGGAGCCGTGGGCCTGGTTGCGGGTGAGGCTGCCGCGCGAAGTGGCCCAATCCTGCCACTTCGCGAGATACTCGCGGTGGAGATCGCTCATCGTTTCGCGGTAGTCGGCACGGACGCGGGCGACGGTGTCGGGGTCGCCTTCGCCGTGAAAGGCGGGCAACTGCGAGCGGAGATCGTAGCCTCTCAATTCCTGGAAGCGCGGGAAGAGATCATCGGTCCATGCGGCGCCGTAGTATTCGAAGGAGTCGTGGAAGTGGGCGCGGGGTTCGGGCACGCCGGGGCGGTCGAGGGCGGTATCGAATGCCTTCAGGTAGGATGACATCGAGGCGGCGGAGAAGGGATCGAGGACCCAGCCTGCGCCGCCGGGTGCCGAGCGCTTCACCTTCTGGATGGCGTGCTTCGAGACGAGACCGTGGATGCCCCATTTGCCGGCGGGCGGGGTCCAGTTCAGGCGGCCGTCTTTCGCGTGGGAAGAGAGGTCGATAGGGTCGCCGGATTCGGGCCAGGCGGAGAGAGCTTCGATGCGGCCTTTCGGGAGGGCAAGGGTGAGTGGCTTGCCGCCTTCGGCGCGGGCTTGCACGCTTTCCAGCGAGGCGGAGGCGTTCGAGTCATCGACCCATGAGCCGCCGAAGGGCCAGCCGGTGCCGGTGGTGAGGTCCACGCCCATGTCGAGGCGGGTGGTCTCCTTCGCGGTGTGGGCGTAGGCGTTTGTCCAGGCTTCGGAGAGGAAGAGGAGGTCGCGGTCCTCGTAGCCTTTCGCACCGTAGATCGGGCAGATCTCGACGCCGCCGAGACCGGCCTTCGAGAACTGCTCGAGTTGTTTTGTGAGATTGGCGGCATCGACACCGCTGCCGAGCCACCACCAGCGGGTCCAGGGCTTCGCTTCCCGCGTGACCGGCGGCCATGCGGTGTCGTCGGCACACGCCAGCAACGGGGTCAGGAGCAAGGCAAAGAGGCGAGCGCGCATGGGATCGTGTCAGAGAGTTCCGTTTGCCCGCGCGGGATCGATCTGCTCCAAGCGGAGGTAATCATAGAGCAAGCCCTGGTGCCATACCTGTCCTTCGAGGCGGAGTTCCAGGACGTTGCCGCTTTTCTTCAGGATATCGCCCGGAATGGGGAAGCCGAGCTCGGTGAGCAGGCCCCGGTGGCCATCGCGGTGCATCACGCCGTTTTCCGGCAAGCGTCCGCTGTCGCCGATGCGGTTGCCGTTCACGGTGACCACCAGGCGGTCGTTGGCCCGGTGGCCGCAGAGGGCGATGCGGAGGCGATGATCGACGGATTCCTTCAGGTCGAAGCGGACTTTCCAGGTCGAGTCCCCGAGCACGCGGCCGCTGTCATCGAGCTCGAGGGGTTGGCAGAGGTTCCAGTCCTTCTTCCAATCGCTCTTCCCGATGGTGAAGTCCACGCCGCGGGGGAACTGCTTCCGATATTCGAGATGACGACCCCAGATCCAATAGCGGTCGCCGTTGCGGAATTCCGCCGCGCTGCGGTCGGGCACGCCGATTTCCCAAACGGTGGGACCGGAGCGCCAGGGCTCCCAGACGAGATTCCCCAGTGCCAAGGTTTTGTCTGGCCCGACGACCACGCGGTCCTTCTGGAACTCGCCGAGCACGCCGTCGGCGAAGGCACGGAGGACGTAGGTTCCCGGGCGCACCGACCCGATCCTGAAACTACCGTCCGCCGCGGCCTTGGCCCAGTACTGGTAGTGCTTGCCGTCCCGTTGCCAGCCGACCTTGTCGCTGCCGAACCTCGCGCGCACCTCGTAGTCGGGGGCCGTCAGACCCACCCACATGGAGCCGGGTTTCCCGCTGGCGAGCGAATCCTTCACCCCGAGCCGACCGGTCACGGCCACGCGGGCCTTTGCCACGTAGAGCGGGCTCTCCACCCAGGGATAGGGCCACTGCTTGATCTCCGTTGCGGCGGTCCGCATGGCATCCCGCCAGAGGGAGAGGGCGTCGCCGCCTTCATTCGTGTGGAGCAGGAAAGGGCCGACCACCATCGACCAGTCCTCGCCCTTCGCCACGTTCAGCGAAGTGCCACCGTAGTGGCTGCCATGCCACATGTTCAGAAGCACCGGGCGCCCGCCGGGATTCACGTCGAGGTGGCCGGTGAGCTCGGGTTTGGCCGGCCCGCCGGCGATGTATTCCAGCGAGGGATTGACCATCCACAGGCCCACGCTCCTGGAAGACGAGGACCAGCCGTAGGCCGGAGATTCCGAGAACAGGGCGGAGTAGCCGTACTTGTGTTCCACCGCGCCTTTGTGAATCCCGCTGGTCAGACGGCGGGCTTCCTTGAGATTGGCCTGGATGCCTTGGTCCCAATCGCGCCCGGTCGGCATCTGCCGCGAGCGCTTGGCATCGACGGTGAGCCAATCGAAAACCTCCGGGTCGGGCTTGAGCACGAAGCGGGCCTCGGCAACCGAGAAGCCCGGCAGTTCCGCCGGATGCTCGAAGATTCCGTAGGCATACAAGCCCTCGGCCTGCTCGGTGAGGGCGTAGCGGAACGAAACATTCACGGGCAGGGTGCCGGAGGCTCCGTCGAAGCGGCAGTCGATGGCCACCTCCCCGGTCTTTCCACCCGGCAGGGTGATTTTGCCGCCCGCGGCCTTCGGGAACGATTGGACCCGTCCCTTTTCCGAACCGCCGCTGAGGGACCAGTAACCGGTTCCGCCGTGGATTAGCTCGAGACTCCCGCGCTTCAGCGAGACCACGGTAGCCTTCACCTTGTCCACCCGGGCGGAGACCTTGCCGTTCTCAAGAAGGAAGGTGCGGCCCTCGTCGCGGACACGCACCTCCGCCTTTAGAGCGGGAAGCAGGAAGCCGAGGACGGAGAGGAAGACGAAATCAAACGGAAGTTTCAATACGGAGGGGCGCAGGTGCTGCCGGTAATCTACGTTGGAACGAGGGCCGCGAGCCACTCCCCGTTGGGGTTAGCCCCTGGTTCGTCAGCGCCGATGTTCACTTGTCCGCATCCGGTCTTGCGCCCCCCGCCCGGACCGCCAAGCATCCGCCCGACATGATGCACGACCCGGACCAGCACGCCTCCCTCGGGGCGATGTATTCCGACTACTTTCTCGACTACGCTTCCTACGTCATCCTCGAGCGTGCGGTGCCGCACCTCAACGACGGCCTGAAGCCCGTTCAACGCCGTATCCTCCACTCCATGAAGGAGTTGGACGACGGACGCTACAACAAGGTGGCGAACGTCGTGGGCAACACCATGAAGTATCACCCGCACGGCGACACGTCGATCGGCGATGCCATGGTCCAGCTCGGCCAGAAGGAGCTCCTCATCGATACCCAAGGCAACTGGGGCAACACGCTGACCGGCGATGGAGCCGCCGCGCCGCGCTACATCGAGGCCCGTCTCACCAAGTTCGCGCTCGATATCACCTTCAACCCGAAGACGACCGAGTGGACCCCTTCTTACGACGGCCGGAACAAGGAACCGGTGACCTTCCCGGTGAAGTTCCCGCTGCTGCTCGCCCAAGGGGTGGAGGGCATTGCCGTGGGTCTCGCGTGCAAGATGCTGCCGCACAACTTCATCGAGCTTCTCGACGCTTCGATCGCGGTCTTGCGCAAGGAGCCCTTTGTGCTGGTCCCGGATTTCCCGACCGGCGGGATCATGGACGCGAGCGACTACCGGGACGGTCTGCGCGGCGGGCGGATCCGGGTGCGGGCGCGGATCTCGACCGAGAAGAAGGGGATTCTCCGCATCACGGAGATCCCCTTCGGCACCACTACCGGAGCCCTGATGGATTCCATCGTGGCGGCTGCCGAGAAAGGGAAGATCAAGATCGCCAAGATCGAGGACAACACCGCGGCTCACGTGGACATCCTCGTTCACCTGCCTTCCGGGGTGGACGCGGAGAACCTCCGCGACGCCCTCTACGCCTTCACCGATTGCGAACTGAGCATTTCGTCGAACGCCTGCGTCATCGCCGACGACAAGCCGCAGTTCCTGGGTGTCTCGGAGATTCTCAGGAGGAACACCGAGCAGACCCGCGAACTGCTCCGCATGGAGCTGGAAATCCGGCTCGGCGAACTGGCCGAAAAGTGGCATTTCAGCTCGCTGGAGAAGATCTTCATCGAGAAGCGCATCTACCGCGACATCGAAGAGCAGACGACGTGGGAAGGCGTGATCGGTGCCATCGACAAGGGCCTCAAGCCTTACAAGAAGCTTCTCAAGCGGGAGGTGACGGAGGAGGACATCGTCCGGCTGACCGAGATCAAGATCAAGCGCATCTCCAAGTTCGACTCCTTCAAGGCGGACGAAGAGATCAAGGGGCTGGAGAGCGACATCGCGGAGACCGAGAAGAATCTCAAGCAGCTCACCAAGTACACGATCCGCTGGTTCGAGGACCTGAAGAAGAAGTATGGCAAGGGCCGTGAACGGAGGACGGAGATCTCCTCCTTCGACCGCGTGGACCGGAGCCAGGTGATCCTCGCGACCGAGACGCTCTATCTCGACGAGAAGAACGGCTTCGCCGGCTACGGGCTCAAGAAGGAAACGCCGATCGAGAAGTGCTCCACGCTCGATGACGTGATCATCTTCGGCCAGGACAGCAAGATGCGGATCGTGAAGGTGGCGGAGAAGTTCTTCGTCGGTCCCCGGCCGCTGAGGGTGGCCGTTTTCCGCAAGGACGAGGACCTGATCTACTCGATGATCTACCGCGACGGGAAGGAAGGCGCGATTTTGGCCAAGCGCTTCCGGGTCGGGGGCATCACCCGCGACAAGGAGTATGAACTGACCAAGGGCACCCCCGGCAGCCGCATCTA
>CAMLOZ010000230.1 GCA_946481625.1 uncultured Haloferula sp.
CATTGGCTCCGATCACCGGCGTGAAGATGTACTCGTAGATCCGTCGCCCTCCGGTGCCGTGGAATGGAACTTCACCGCGCACCGGCTGCTTGGTCGCGATCACTTGATCGATCTCGCGGTCGTGCATCTCCGCATGCCAAGGCTCGTAACCGAGTTCCAGACAGGTCTTCCCGAGATACTCTTCCGCGGTCTTTCCCCAGGTCTCCAGCAAGGCCTCGTTCGCATAGGTGAAGCGATGCTGGAGGTCGAAGACATAGGCCAGATCGGGAGTCGCCGAGAGCAATCCTTCGTAGAGCCTGCGCTTGCGCTGCGACTCCGCGGTGATGAGTGCGAGTTCCTCCGCGGACTCCCGCCGTTCGGTGATGTCCACGCAACTGCCGATGTAGCCGGTGTGACCGCCCGCGGGATCCAGCAAGCGCAGGGCGTTCCCTTCTACCCAGCACACCGAGCCATCCGGCCTGAGGAAGCGGAACTCGGAGACGGACGAAGTATGGCCCCGCACCGCCTCGTCCCAGCCGTTGAGCACCCGCTCGCGGTCTTCGGGGTGAAGCGCCTTCGCCCAGCCTCCGCCGAGCGCCTCTTCCTCGCTCATCCCCGCCATCTCGCACCAGCTCCGGTTGACGAAAACGGCATCGCCATTCGCGGAAGAAAGAAATATGCCGACAGGCGCGTGAGCCGAGAGCGTGCGGAAGCGCTCCTCGCTTTCACGCAGCAGCGCTTCGACCCGGGCCCGCTCGGTGATATCGACCGAGACGCCGCAGACGCCCACCGGGGAGCCATCCTCGCCAGGTAGCGGGAACTTCGAGGCAAGGAAACGACGGTCGCGGACGGACTCCTCCCACTGGACCGGGACGCCGTCCCGCATGACCTGGAGATCGTGGGCGCGCAGGATGTCGGCCAGTTCCCGCGAGATCATCTCGTGGTCGGTCTTGCCTTCCACGCCTTCGGGATGCCCCAGAGCCTCGCAGGCGATCGGATTCGCGAGGGTATAGCGGCCCTCCGCATCCTTCGTGAAGATGGCTACCGGCGAATTCACCGCGAGGGTGCGGAAGCGCTGCTCGGTCGCCCGCAGCGCCGCTTCCGCCCGTTTCAACCCGGAGATATCATTGAAGTAAAGATTGACGTATCCTTGCTGCACCAGCGGTGCGACCCGGACGTAATACGTGTGGCCGCCGGAGCAGAGTTCCACCGTCCGTTTCTCGCCGGTCTGCAATGCCGTGACCGCGAGATCGGCGAGGATGGCGGGCGCTTGCCCGCCGGGCCCGGATTCCAAGCTGGAGAGCAACTCGTCCGCCGCGGGATTGCCGAAGGTCACTTGCCCCGCGGCATCCAGGCGCATGACCGGGGAGGGATTCTCGAACGGGAGGCGGCTCGCGAGTTCCCGCTCGAGCTCGGCTTCGCGCCGGGCCGTGATGTCGACCAGCATGTTGACTGCACCCGTCACCCGCCCGGTGGGGTCGCGGATCAATTCGGGATAAGGGATCACGTGACGGCGGGTGCCGTCGGCACGCTCGATCACGATTTCGCTTCCGGCCTCGGGCTTTCCGCCCCGCAAGGCCACCGCCATCGGACAGTCTTCCAGCGGCAAGGGTTTACCGTCCGGCAACAGGAGGCGGGCCGAGCCGCACCAGCGATCCCGACCAATCTCCGGCGAACGCCCCCACAGCTCCGCGGCGGCGGCGTTGAAAGACTGGAGATACCCTTCCGGATCACAGGTGTAGATGGCCGCGGGAAGCGCTTGGATCAGGTCGGCGGACCGCAGGGACGTCTCGGAGGAATGGGGGTCACCTACCGGGGTCATGAAGTCATTCCCTTCCAAACTGATAATCCAAGCAAGGGATTTACAACCCTGATATCTTGTAATGTCAGGAAATTGTCAGGCTCCGTCAAATGCGATTTTCACATCACCCCACCCCTCATAAATTCGATCAACCCAAAAATGAAACCTCTCGTCATCGGCATCGGTGAAATCCTCTGGGACATCCTCCCGTCCGACCCCCGCATGGGCGGAGCTCCCGCGGATTTCGCCTGTCACGCCCAAGCGCCCGGAGACGTAGGCGACTGTCGAGAAGGGATCCTTCCAGCCGGATCTTGCGAGCATGTGAAAAGAGCAGATTCCACAGGAACCGATCCCTATCGTGCAAAACCCCGGCACGAAGAGCCATTTACAATGTATATTCGTCAAAAATAGGTTACCCAATAAACCGCGGACCACCTGCGGGCGTATAGTTCATGTAAACGCCGGGGCTGACTCTGTTTGGACCAGCCCTCGGCGGGGACCCCGACCCCTTCAAATGAGCCCAAGCTCATGGCAAACCCGAAAAAACCCATAGGTCCGATGTACCCGAACATCCGTAGAAAACCCAAGCGCCAAGGATTCGCGCTCGTCATCACTCTCAGCCTGATGGTCCTCCTCACGATTCTGGCGGTGGGCCTGCTATCCTTGAGCGCCATCTCCTTGCGATCCACCACGGCCGCCGACGCGCGGGCCCAAGCCTATGCCAACGCGCGCATGGCGGTGATCCTGGCGCTGGGCCAACTGCAGAAACACGCCGGGGACGACCGCCGGATCACCGCGGACGCCTCCATCTCGGCGCAGGCCGCGCAGCCGCACCTGGTGGGTGCCTACGATTCCTGGAGCCACAACTTCATCTCCCAGCCGGACAAATCGATCACGAGCAGCCAGTACACCACGCAAAAGAACACGGCGTTCCGCACCTGGCTGGCGTCGAGCCCGGACCCCGAAGCCCTGGCGTCGCGGGGCTGGGCGGAGACGGCTCCCGACTCCGAATGGATCCGGCTGTTCACGGAGGATCAAAACGGCTTCGACCTCAGCGCCCCTCCGATCGAAACGGAAGCCGGAGCGGTGGCATGGGCGGTATCCCAGGAGAACACCAAGGCGAAGATCAACGTGGCCGGTCCCGACGACTCGGACGACCTGCCTGTCAACGCGGTTCTGCAGGCCCAATTGCGGCCCTCGCTCAAATCCGCCGATTGCCTGAAGCACCCGACGGACGGCTGGAACCTCCGGTCGGGCAAGGTGCTCTCCATGAACCAGATCGGCTTGGATAGCGAATTGGCCGATTCCCGGGAAAGCGTGCAGACGGTTGCCAAGAGCTACACGGTGCATTCCCACGGACTGCTCACCGATGCGGTCCGGGGCGGACTGAAAGTGGACCTCAATCTCGGTTTCGAACTGAGCGACGGCCAGTTCTCGCAATCGAGCTGGAACGGCATCACGAACCCCTTCCGCGGCAACAAGGCGAAGGCGGGCTTCGCGGTGCCGACCTCCTTCGAGGGCCAGATGCCCCTCTTCCGGCCGCTCTCGAATACGGACAACCCGATCGTGACTGCCGTGGTTCCCTACGATGTGGCAACGGTCGCGGAGCGCTTCTATGGCGCGGGGGTGCCGACCTTCGACCACCTGCGCTCTTACTACCGCGTGGCCCACCATCTCTACGGCGGCAGCAATCCGCCGACGGTGGCCGAGCGTCCCGTGGACCACATCGCCGCGAGGTTGACCGCCACGACCGGCGCCAAGCCCGCCCCGTCCCGTGCTCCCCGCGGCATCAAGTCCACCACCGGAATCAAGCCGGTGCTCAACCGGATGGTCTATCTGCTCAGCGCGGGTCTCACCGCCGACAACAAGCCGCTGCTGGTGATGACGCCGGTGATCTCGCTGTGGAACCCCTACAACACCGCCCTCGAAATCGAAGGCGCGGTGGCTTACCCGTGGATCGACGTCCCCTTCCACATCGAGTGGACCTTCAACCGCGGCGGCACGCCGACCGTGCTCGGAACCGCGATGTCCCAGATCATGGGCAAACAGTTCCAGGCGCAGAACCACGGCCGCCAGGTCAATCCCTACTTCCTCTGCCAGATCTCCTCCGATGGATCGGGCGGTACCAGCAACCCGGTGCGCTTCGAACCCGGTGAGGTCCGGGTCTTCGCGCCGGCCACGCAGACCCCGGTGCAATTCGTCCGCGACAATGCCCTGGCGGCCAAAACCATCAAGATGCGGCCCGTGGACGACGTGGCTCAATTCACCACCAAGGGCGGCCTGATGGTGCCGATGAAAGCCCCCAACCAAGGCTTCGACTACACCATGCAGAACGGTGACACCGCGAAGGTCGAGGTCCGCGAAAGCTCCGCTGGCACCTATCACTATTTCATGACCCTGGAGGACGCCACGCGGCTCAAGTCGAACATCGATGAGAATGCGCAGGGCGGACAGGCTACGGCGGACGTGCAGATGCTCAACTTCATCTCGACCGCGAACAAGGTGGTCTCGCCGGTGCAGAGCTTCTCCGCCTTGAAGGCGGGGATCGCTCCCTTCGGCGTGCTCGAGTCTTTCCACCGGACAGCCGTGGACAACGTGGGCAGCCAGCCGGTGGCGGACCTGGTTTACACGACCAACCCCCGCAATCCCTCGATCACCCACTTGCTGGCGACGGGAAGCTTCAAGGCCGCCCCGCACTACCAGACGACGCTGCGCGCCGCGACCTCCTTCAACGGGGCGATCCAGACCACTCCCGACGGCCGGAATTCCTTCTGGGGCAACTCCCATACCTCGGCGGGCCAATACATCCTGCCCTTCTTCGATCTCCCGCGGCAGCCGATGCTCTCGCTGGCGAACTTCCAGAACGCGGACCTCTCTTCCTCCCCCTACGGACCCGCGAACCAGTTCGCCAACAGCTGGGCATCCGCCTGGCTCGGACGCAACCGTGCCGCGACCCGCATCCAACCCTCCGGCGTCCAAGCTCCCGTGCCGGTCTATGACAGCAGCTTCCTGACGAACGAGGCGCTCTGGGACGGCTACTTCTTCAGCGGGGCCGCACCGCGCCTCACGCCCGGCTCGCGCCCGAACCTTGCCACTGCCTGGGACAATCCGGTGGCACAGGAGACCCGCAGCCTGAAAACCGTGCTCCAGGAGTTCGTCCAGGATCCGCTGAACAGGCCGCTGGGCAATCCGCGCATGCGCCTGTATCGGAACGGAGTCGATGACGCGGATCTCGTGGAGGACCTTACCGATTCCGCCGGCTGCGTGAAGATCGCGGGGCACCTGATGGTGGACGGCGCCTTCAACGTGAATTCGACCGACGTGGATGCCTGGGTGGCGTTGCTGTCGGCACTGCGCGGGGAGGAGTTCGAAACGGACGGCGGCAACGGCGGCTCGAGTTCGGAGGCGGCATTCCCGCGGTTCCGCAGCCCGATGGGGAACAAGAACAACGTCTGGAACGGTTTCCGGGCGCTCGACGACACCCAGCTCCGCACGCTGGCGGAGAACATCGTGGATCAAGTCCAGCGGCGGGGTCCTTTCCTCTCGCTGGCGGAGTTCGTGAACCGCCGGATCGAGACCACCGATCTGGGCCGCAGCGGCGCGATCCAATCGGCGATCGACGCCGCAGGCTTCAACTCAAGCGCCAACCAGTCGTCCTTCCTGACCACAAGCTACCCGAACGATGCTCGCGGCCACATCGTGGCGAACACGGGCGTCGGGCTTCCCGGCTACCTGTCGCAGGCGGACGTGCTCCAGTCCTTGGCCCCGGTGATGACCTGCCGCTCGGACACCTTCACCATCCGCGGCTACGGCGAGGCGAAGGATCCGGATGGCAAGGTGCTCGCCCGTGCATGGTGCGAAGCCGTGGTGCAGCGGGTGCCGGACTTCGTCGATCCCGCGGATGAATCCTATTCCGCGATTGCAGACTTGTCGCCGGTCAATCAAACCTTCGGACGCCGCTTCGAAATCGTTTCCTTCCGGCAGGTTCCGCGCCCGGAATTGCAACTCCAGTGAAGCGGCACAAACCCGAAACTTTCTCCATGACGCTCCACCGCCGCGCCCCTTTCGCCCTCGTCCTGCTCGCCTCCTTGTCCGCCATCGCCGCGCCCTTGTGCGCCGCCCCGCTACGATTCCTGCCGTGGGACGACATCACCGCGGCGAGGCCCTTCAGCCTGAAGAACGGCGAGCAGGTCATCGAGCTCAAGAACCTCCATCACCTCAAGCGGTCGGACGCCGTCAACGCCACCGTGGAACCGGCTCCCATGCTGCTGGCCATGGACCGGAAAAACGCCGAGGGCAACCCGGAGGCCGTTCCGATCAAGGTCCCGTCCGGCGTGCAAAACCCGCTGGTGCTGATCATTCCCGATCCCAAGCACCCCAGCGGCGTGAAGCCGTTCGTCATCGAGGACAATACCGATCGCTTCAAATGGGGCACGATCCGGATGCT
>CAMLOZ010000231.1 GCA_946481625.1 uncultured Haloferula sp.
GCCGCTGAAAAGTTGGCGAATGCTGCGGAATCGGCGGCGGAGGCGGTCAAGGGGCAGAATTAGACCTGGCGCCTCTCCGGCTGCTCCCGAAAACTGAACACTGAAAACTAGCAAACTTCAGCCCCCGCGCCAATTCAGCTTCTGGCGGAGGGCAGCGTAGAACGAGTGCCCCGGAAGCCGTAGCAGATTCAGCACATGCCCCGCCTTGCATACTTCGATCCGGTCGCCGTGGTGGATGGTGACGATGTCCCGTCCATCGACGGTGAAGAGCATGGGGGCCTCGTCCGCGTTCTCGGGAGCGAGCTCGACCATGGCGTCATCGCCGATGATCAGCGACCGCTGGCTGAGCGTGTGCGGACAGATCGGCGTGATCACCATGGCCCCGGCGGAGGGGCTGATGAGCGGTCCGCCCGCCGAAAGCGAATACGCGGTGGAGCCGGTGGGGCTGGCCACGATCAGGCCGTCCGCACGGTAGTGGTTGAGGAGCTCGCCATCGACATAGGCGGAAAGCGAGACGAGACGGCCGGTCTGGCCGCGGGCGAGCACCACCTCGTTCAGCGCGTGGTATTCCTGCTCCGAGCCGTCGACGGAAATGACTTTCGCGGTGAGCAGGGTGCGGCGGCTGGTCTTGTAGCTGCCGGAGATCAGGGCGTCGGCGAAGAGCTCGATCTCGTCGTCCGTGCAACTGGTGAGGAAGCCGAGGGTGCCGATGTTGATGCCCGCCACGATCTTGTCGGTTGCACCGAGCTTGGCGACGGCATTGAGCATGGTGCCGTCCCCGCCCAGCACGGCGATCACGTCGCAGGCGGCGGCGAGATCCGGGCCCTCGAGGCCGCCGGGGATGCCCATGAAGCCGGCGACTTCCTCATCGAGATACGTCGACATCCCGCGTGAAGCGAGGACCGCCACCAGGCGCTCGATGGTGGCGCGGGCCTCGGGCTTGCCGATATTGGCGATGATGCCGACGTTCATGACGGCCCTTCTAACGGGGGAACCGGAGAAGAGCAAGGAATGGCGAGGGGCCGGGGGGCTCCCGGGATGTTAACAGGAGGAAACGAAGGGAACGGAGGACTACCGGGGTCGGCCAATCCCACCCCTCTCCCTTCCCTCGGTTTTCTCCTGTTCCAAATTGGCTTTATCCCAGCCAGGCGAGGAACTCGCGGTTGCCATCGGTGCCGGTGATCGGGGAATCGATCAGGCCCTTCCACTCGCGGCCGAGTTCTTCGGTCACGAAAAGGCGGATCTTTTCGACGGCACGGTCGTGAAGCTCAGGGTCGCGGACGATGCCGCCCTTCCCGATATCCTCCCGCTCCAGTTCGAACTGCGGCTTGATCAGGCAGACGATAGAGCCGCCTTCCTCCAGCACCTTGAAGGCGGCGGGGAGGATTTTGGTCAGGGAGATGAAGGAGAGGTCCATGACGATCAGGCGAACCTTCTCGCCGAGGGTCCCAACCTCCAGCCCGCGGGCATTGAACTGCTCCTTCACCACCACCCGCGGGTCGGTCCGCAGCTTGTAGGCGAGCTGGTTCGTCCCGACATCGATCGCGTGGACCTTGGCCGCCCCGTGCTGGAGCAGGCAGTCGGTGAAGCCGCCCGTCGAGGCACCGATATCGAGGCAGGTCCAGCCCTCCGGGGAAATTCCGAAGGCGGCGAGCGCGCCCTCCATTTTCAAGCCGCCGCGCCCCACGTATTTCGGTTTCTCCTTGATATCCAATGGCGCATCCTCGGGAAACTTGGTGCTCGGCTTGTCCACGAGGCGGTCGCCGCTGCGGACTTCCCCCGCCAGAATGAGGCGCTTGGCCTGCTCCCGGGACTCGCAGAGGCCGCGGGCGACCAGGAGGGCATCGGCTCGTTCTTTCTTCATCCGGCGGGAAGTAAGGGTTCTCCAGCTCCCCCCGGGCAAGGCCCGAATCCGGTTAAATCCCTCGCTACTCGCTACTTGCTACCTGCTACTTCTTCCCCTTTCCTCCCGCGCGTGACCCGCCACCGCACCGACGACCTCCGCATCTCCGGCCTGAACCCCCTGATTTCGCCGGCGATCCTGAACTATTTCCTGCCGGTGAGCGAGGAAGCCTCCGAACTCGTGGCCGCGGCCCGCGCGCAGTGCGATGCGATCCTGAAGGGCGAGGACGACCGCCTGCTGGTGATCGTGGGCCCCTGCTCGATCCACGACCCCGAGGCCGCGCTGGAATACGGCCGCCTGATCAAGGCGGAGGCCGAGCGGCTCAAGCAGGATCTCTTCGTGGTCATGCGGGTTTACTTCGAGAAGCCGCGCACGACGGTCGGCTGGAAGGGCCTGATCAACGACCCTCGGCTCGACGACTCCTTCGACATCAACCACGGCCTGCGGGTCGCCCGCGGCCTGCTGCTGGAACTGGCGAACATGGGGGTGCCGGCCGGCACGGAATTCCTGGACACGATTTCCCCGCAGTACATCGCGGACCTGATCGCCTGGGGAGCCATCGGCGCCCGCACCACGGAAAGCCAGGTCCACCGCGAGTTGGCCTCCGGCCTGTCGATGCCGGTGGGCTTCAAGAACGGCACCGGCGGCTCGATCCAGATCGCGCTGGATGCGATCCAGTCGTCCTCGCGGCCGCACCATTTTCTGTCCGTCACCAAGCAGGGTGTCTCGGCGATCGTTTCGACCACCGGAAACGACTCCTGCCACATCATCCTGCGCGGCGGCAAAAGCGGGCCGAACTACGAAAAGGAGGCAATCGACGAGGTCGAGAAGATGCTGCGCGAGCAGGGTCTGCCGCCGCATGTGATGGTCGATTGCTCGCACGGCAATTCGATGAAGGACTACCGCAACCAGCCGCTCGTCGCGAATGCCCTCTGCAAGCAGATCGAGGAAGGCTCGCGCACGGTGGTGGCCGCCATGGTCGAATCCAATCTGGTCGAAGGGAACCAGAAGCTGGTGCCGGATCTCTCCAAGCTGACCCGCGGCCAATCGGTCACCGACGCCTGTATCGGCTGGGACGACACCGTAGAGGTACTGGAGAAATTCGCCGCGGCGGTGCGGGCGCGGCGAGGTCAGGCGTAAGCTCGTCATCGCGCGAGGCAGGAACCTTTCTCCGAAAGGCCCGGCGGGGGCAGGCACGAAAACCAATGGAGTCCGCCGTTCTGCAAGCACGGCCGCCATCCTCCGGAAAAGATGCGGCGCGTTGAATCTCGAAAGACTGTCCGGATTACTTCCCTTCGGGGACCTTTTCCGGTTCGGCGGCTTCCGGAGCGGGCACGCCTTCGTTGATGCTCTTCAGGAGCACTTCCGTGATGTCGGTGGCGTCCTTGGTGTAGAGCAGGATCGGGACCTGGGAGGTGCTGATGCCGGCCTTGTCGAGGACGTAGTCGTAGCCCTCGCCCTCGGCGTGCTTCTGCACCTTCTCGCGGATCTCGCCGAGAATGGTCTTCATCTCCACCATGATCTGTTCCTTCACCGCGCGGTCCTTGCGCTTCACGAAATCTTCCAGCTCGCCCTGCAAGGTCTGGAGCTCCTGGCCCTTGAGCTGGCGGGTATTCATCAGGTCGCGGCGCTTGGCTTCGGCGATGGACGGGTCGTCGATCTGCTTCTTCAGATCCTCGACCACCTTCGCCAGCTCTTGAAGCTGCTTCATCCGCTGCTCGCCGTCCGCCTTCACCCGGGCGATGTCCTTCTCCATCTTGGCCCGGGTGGTCTTGGTCTTGTTATACTCCTGCGTCAGGGCCTGCATGTCCACGGTTGCGATCTTCAGCCGGGCGGCCTCCTGGGCGCGTGAGATTCCGCCGGAGAGGACGGCAAGGGCAAGCAAGGGGGCGATAAGCTGTTTCATGATTCCGTGCGGACGATGCCGATGGGTAGCACCGCGGCGGCGGATGGGAAATCCTTTTCGCCGGGGATCCGCCCCGGGGTAAATTCTCGGTAAACCGGCACAGGCGATCTTGCCCCTCCGCCGAACCCGCGGCCATGGTGGGGTGTTATGAAAACGATCACCGTGCTTTTGCTGACGGCGGCCCACGCCTCCGCCTACACGCTCCACGAGTGGGGCACCTTTACCACCGTGTCCGGATCGGACGGGGTGCTGCTGACCGGGCTGGAGCGGGAGGAATCCCCCCTGCCCCACTTCGCACATTCCCACCTCGGACTGGAAAACGGGAACCTCTCTTGGGAGAACGGCTTCGGCAAAGGAATGTCCCGCCCGGTCGCCGGGGTCACGGTCAAGATGGAGACCCCCGTGATCTACTTCCACTCCGACAGGGCCTTCGACGCCACGGTCAAGGTCGGCTTCGAGGGCGGGACCATCAGCCAGTGGTATCCCCAGCGCAGCGGCGGCGAAATCCTGCCCGTGCCGCCGCCCACCGAGGAGGAACTCACGCCGGCCCAGAGGCATGAAAGAATGCGGATCGATTTCTCCAAGGGCTGGAAGGGCTCGATCGAATGGCAGGCCCGGGTGCTCTCCCCCGCCGAGTCCAAGCAAGCCATCCTCTTCAAGCCCGGCGAAACCCAGCATTGGACGCAGCCACGGGTGCCGGAGGCGAACGTCGTGCAGGTGGCGAACGGCGAAAAGGAGGGTTTCCTCTTCTACCGCGGCATCGGGAACTTCGACCCCGGCCTGAAAATCACCGTGGACAGCGACGACACGCTCAAACTCTCGAACCAGACCGGCAGCGCGATCCCCTTCGTCTTCGTCTATGAGAAGAAGCGCGGCACCTACACCCGCTGGAAGACCCTGAAGAGCGGAGTGGACGCCAGCCGATCCGCCGTGGTCAAGGTGAGCGATTTCACCGTCCGCAACAGCGACCCCGAGCTACCGGATGCGGCGGAACTCCTCGGTCACGGCGAATTCAACGAAGCGGTCTACCGCGACATGGTCGCGGGCCTGACCGCCACCGGCCTGCTGGAAAGCGAGGCGAAGGCGATGGTCGAGACCTGGTGGACCAGCTACTTCGGAGCCGACGGCCTGCGGGTCTTCTGGGTGGTGCCGGAGGCCAAGACCGCCGCCATCCTGCCGCTGGAAGTCACCCCTGCCCCGGACAAGCAGGTGCGCGTGATCGTGGGCCGCAGCGAGGTCCTGCGACCCGCCAAGGAGCAGGAATACCTGGCCATGTCCCGCGACCCGGACGAGCAGCAGAAGCTCAACTGGCAGGTGACCGTCGACAAGGACCGCTTCGGCCTCGCCTACAAGAAGCGCGTGGAGGCACTGGCCGGAGCGTCCGGTCGAAAGGTGACGGCCGTCAGCCAATGATCCGCTAACCTTTCCCCGCGAGGGCTGGCAGCAGGTCCTTGCGGATGAGGGAGATCGAGCGGCGGCGAACCTTTTCCTGCCGCTTGCGGAGAACCTTCCAAGCCGACTTCGCGGTCGCGGGCGAGAAGCCCCGGCTCGTGAGCCACGCAGCGAGAACCTCCAGGTCATTCTCGTCCCCCAGATTGCCGGCGAGCTTCTCGGTCTCCTCCTTGCCGGGAAGCGGCAGGGACGGGGCAACGATCGACATGCCGCCGAGCCACGCCTTCGCGGCTTTCCGGCAGTCGTGGAAATCCTCGTTCTCGACCCGCTCGAGAGTCCGTTTCAGGCGGCGCTTGAGCCGGCGGCGGAGCAACGAGGCTCCCTCGCAAGCCTTGCGGGCGGTTTCCTCCGGCGAGTGCGACTCGAGGCGGCCTTTGATCTGGCCGACGGCGGCCAGCGACCAGTCGATCACCCCCTGGGGAGGCCTGCGGATCGAGGCGTCCGACTCCAATTCGAGCAAATCCCGGATCGCGGCTTCAACGGCTCCGGCGGCCGTGGAGTCCACCCCCAAGGAATGCCACGTCTTGGCACGCACCACGGCATCCCGGGAACCGCCGAGCATGCGTCCGATCACGGAGATCCAGCGGATGCAGGGCTTCGGCTCGCCGATCATCGCGAGACCGCCGCGGAGGCGCTTGCCGAGCTTCCGCAACTGGTGGATCTCGTCGGCCACGCGGCCATGGGAATCCACGAGCCCACGGAGCCGGTCCTCCATTTCCCCGCAGGCGGCAATAAGGGCCGCGCGGGCACCGGCAAAATCGGCCACGGGGTCGGTGGGTTCGGACATGGGGGAAGAAGTCTAGCAGGCAATCCGGGCCTGTCAGGTATTCTCGGGTGACAATTTCCCCCCCTCAAAACGAGACGCTTCCGAACCAGCGCGCGACATCGGCCGTGGCCTTGTCCCCATGCTCGGCGACGAGCCGGTAGTGGCCCTTCCGGCCGTCGGGGGC
>CAMLOZ010000232.1 GCA_946481625.1 uncultured Haloferula sp.
CGGTGTCCATGTTGACCGCGCAGCCGAGGCCTGCATCCATGGTCCGGGCGACTGCCGCCTCGAAGGCTCCGCGGGCGATCGAGCCGTCCGCTTCGAAGGGCAGCAGGCAGGCGGCATAGCCGGTGATCTTGCGACGGAAACGTTTGGCGGCGTGGCGGGTTTCAAGCGACATGACGTCCGAATATTTGCATGCAAATTTTAAGACGCAAGCATTTCCATGCTTACCCGCCCGGGGCATTGCGTCACGGCCCCGCTTTGGATTGCCTTGCACCAATGCGCTACGCCATCTGCAACGAAACCTTCGGCTCCGTACCCCTCCGGCAGGCCGCCGAGATCGCGGCGAAGATCGGATACACCGGCCTCGAAGTCGCCCCTTTCACGCTCGCGGAGGACATCCGCACCGTGAGGGCGGCCGATGCAGCCGAACTCGGGCTACAAGTTCGCGATACCGGCATGGAAGTTCTGGGACTCCATTGGCTGCTGGCAAAAACCACCGGCTTCCACCTCACCACTCCGGACGATGCGATACGACAAGCCACCGCCGACCGGGCGAAACATCTCGCCGATCTCTGTCACGCGATGGGCGGCGCGATCATGGTCTGGGGCAGCCCGATGCAGCGGTCGCTGGAGGCCGGTTGGGCCTATGACGATGCCTTCGCGCGCGCCACGGAGGTCCTGCGCGCGGCCGCGGAGCATTGCGGGCCCTTGGGCGTGACCATCGCGATGGAACCGCTGGGACACGTGGAAACGAACTTCCTGACTTCCGCGGCGGAAACCATCCGGCTCTGCCAAGCGGTGGATCATCCGGCCTGCAAGCTCCACTTGGACGTAAAGGCGATGAGCTACGAAGACAAGCCGATCGGCCAAATCATCCGCGAGAGCAAGGACTGGACGGTCCACTTCCACGCCAACGACCCGAACCTGCGCGGTCCCGGCATGGGCGAGGTGGAATACAGCCCGATCGTCGAGGCCCTGCGCGAGACCGGCTACGACGGATGGATCTCGGTGGAAGTCTTCGACTACTCCCCCACCCCTGAAGCCATCGCGACGGAGAGCTTAGCCAACCTCCGCCGCTTCTTCAGCGAAGCCTGATCAGTCCTCCGGCAGCGGCTGGTCCTTCGTCTCCGGGAGGAAGGGCAGCACGATGATGCCTAGCAGGAAGATCAGGCACATCCATGAGGCGGCGTCGCGGAAGGCATCGATCTTGGCCATGGATTTGAGGACCGCGAGGGCCGCGGGCTCGACGCCCGGCCCCGCATTCGCCACGGCGGCCTCTTGGGCCTCCTTGCCGAACTTGGCGGCGAGAGCACCGAGTGTGAAGGGACCAAGCGCGGCCAGATAACGGCCGACATTGTAGCAGAAGGAAACCCCGGTGGCCCGCAGCCGGGTTGGAAAGAGTTCCGGGAGGTAGATTGAAAATCCGGCGAACACGGAAAGGTGGAAGAAGCCCATCAAAGGAGCCATCCACAGGATATCCCAGCGGCCGTTGAGTTTGCCGATCATCTGGAACACGAAGATCGTGACGACGAGCGACCCGGCGAAGAACATACCGAAGGCCTTCTTTCTTCCCAACGCAACCGCCACCCGGGTGAAGACAAGCATTCCGCCGAAGGCACCGATATTGAAAGCAAGCAAGTTCAGCGACGCCCAAAGCTGTTTGCCCTTGTTGACTTCTTCCACCGGCTTTCCATCGACGGCAAAATTGTGGGCGACGATGTCTGAAACGAGGTCGGACGAAAAGACCCCGATGCCCCAGAGGCCGATCACCCCCGCACAGGAGAGCACCATCCCGAGAAGAGCATGCTTCCGCCACAAACCGTGTCCGAACAGGTCGCGGTAGGATCCCGAGCGCTTGCCTTGGGCAGTGGCACGGTCGCGGGATTCACGCCATGAGTCGGGCTCCTTCATGCGGAGTTGGATCGTGGCGACGAGGAATGCCGGCAGCGCGCCGATGACGAACAACCACTTCCAGTAATTCTCCTTCTCCCCAATGAAGGTCAGCGCGATAATCAGCCCGATAACCCCCGCAGCGACATTCCCGACAGCCGAAAATGACTGGAGGACACCCAAGGCGCGTGGCCGGATATGACCCGGGACGGTGTCCGCGACGAGTGCCACAGCGAGACCGAAGACCCCGCCCACACCCAGACCGGTGAGGAAGCGGTAAAGCGCGAAATCCGTGAAGCTGACCGAAAGTGCGGAGAGTCCGGTGGCAATGGAGTAAAGAAGGACGGTGATTGAAAGCATCCTCGCGCGCCCGTAGCGGTCGCCCAATGAGCCGAAGATCATCCCGCCAGTCGCCCATCCGATAATGAAGATCGAAGTGGCCAGAGCCCCTGCCGCGATCGGAAAGGAACCGAAAAGCTCGATGGTCTGCTGATCGCCCAACAGCGACTTCATCGCAGGGCTCCGCGCCAGATTGAAAAGCTGCTGGTCAAGACAGTCGAAAAGCCAGGCAAGCGTCGCGACGGCGAAAACAAGGCGCTGGTATGGGGCCAATTGGGACCACCAACGGTCGGCGGAGAGCGGAGATTTGTCGGACAAGTTAGCCATTGGTGAGCGGTCTTGAGTTTCGCCGACTCCAGAGTGCGGGAGGCGATCCGGCAAGCATGAAAGCAGCTCTTTCTCGACAAGACTGCGCGAGGCCGCTTTGCTTCCGGCACCGGCCTTCCTAGGCATCTTGTCATACAGCCCTAGCCACCGCGATAAACCCCACGATCTTTCACTAGAACCCATGAAATTCGGAATCATCGGCGCCGGCATGATCGGCCACTTCCATGCCAAGGCGATCACCGCCATGAGCGGCGGCGAACTCCACTCGATCTTCGATCTGCGCGCGGAGGCGGCCGAAAAGCTGGCGACCGAATACGGTGCCAAGGCTTACTCTGACATGTCGGCGTTTCTCGCCGATTCCGAGTTGGAAATCGTGACGGTGGGCACCCCGTCCGGTTCTCATCTCGACCCCTCGCTGGCCGCCCTGAACGCCGGCAAGCACGTGATCTGCGAGAAGCCGCTGGAGGTGACGGTCGAGCGGGTGGACCAACTCATCGCGGCCGCCAAGACGAACGGCAAGACCATAGCCGCCGTGCTCAACCGCCGTTTTCACCCCGGCATGGATGCCTTCAAGAAGGCGGCCGACGAAGGCCGCTTCGGCAAGCTCACCTCCGCTTCGTGCTATGTGAAGTGGTACCGCGACCAAGCCTACTACGACTCGGCCGCATGGCGAGGCACTTGGGCGCTCGATGGCGGAGGTGCCTTGATGAACCAATCGATCCACACCATCGACGCGCTGATCTATCTCGCCGGACCGGTGAGAGCCGTGCAGGCGAATACCGCCTGCCTTGCCCACACGGACATCGAGGTGGAAGACATCGCGGTCGCGATCGTCGAGTTCGAAAACGGCGCGCGTGGGGTGATCGAGGGTTCCACCTGCACGTGGTCGAAGGACGGCCACCCGGCTCGGGTGCAACTGTGCGGGACGGAAGGCTCCGTATTCCTCGCGGATGAGGCTTTTGAACTCTGGGACTTCATGCACGAGAAGCCGGAAGATGCGGAGATCCGCTCCACCCTGATGAAGGGCCAAGGCGCGGGTCTGGGTGCCAACGATCCCAAGGCGATCAACTTCTACCAGCACCAGCGGAACTTCGAGGAAGTGGTGGACGCCATCCGGGAAGGTCGCGAGCCGACCACATCCGCGACGGAGGCCCGCAAGCCGGTGGAATTGATTCGCGCGATCTACGAGAGCGCCCAGAATGGCGGCAAGCGCATCGAGCTTCACTCCTGATATCCCATGTCTTCCGCGATGAAACTCACCGGATTCGCCGACGAGGCGGGCCGCGACCTCGACACCCAGATCCGTGCCACGAAGGCGCTGGGCTGGTCCGCCATCTCGTCACGGATGGTGGATGGCGTGAACCTTCACGAACTGCCGCAGGAGAAGTTCAATGAAGTGGCCGACCGCCTCGATGCGGAAGGGATCCACGTGCCGGAGTTCGGCTCGCTGATCGCGAACTGGGGCAAGAAAATCAGCAGTGATTTCGAGATCACCCTCGCGGAGGTCGGGCGAGCGATCCCCCGGATGAAGCGGCTCGGCACGAAGCTGATCCGGGTAATGTCCTATGCGCAGGAGCCATGGGGCGAGGACCAGCAGGAGCAGGAGCGCTTCCGCCGCTTGCGCGAGATCGTGAAGCGCTTCGCCGACGAGGGCCTGACCGCCGTGCATGAGAACTGCATGAACTGGGGTGGGTTCTCGGCGGAGCACACCTTGCGGCTGGTGGACGAGGTTCCCGACCTGAAGCTCGTCTTCGACACGGGTAATCCCCTCTTCCAGCGCGACCGCTCGAAGGGCGAGCCTTATCCGTGGCAAGATCCATGGGAATTCTGGACGAAAGTCCGCGACCATGTCGTGCACATCCATATCAAGGATTGCATCAGCCCTCCCACGGACGGGGTGGAGCCGGTCTATACCATGCCGGGTGAAGGCGATGCGAGGATTCCCGAGATCCTGGGCGATGCGAAGTCGCGCGGCTACGACGGCTGGGTGGCAATCGAACCCCACGTCGCCACCGTCTTCCACGTGAAGGACCAGTCGCAGGTTGATTGGCAGCAGTGCTTCGACAGCTACGTGGCATACGGGCAGCGGATGAACAAGATCATCGCGGCTCTCTGAAACTGCCATGACTCCGCCTTCCCTGGAGCAGCGCCTCGCCGTCCGCGAGCGCCCGCCGGGACGGCCGGTGATGAAGCAGCGGTGGTCGCGTTTGCTGTTCCTCCATTGGCGGGTGGAGCCGGACCTACTGAGGCCCTTGCTGCCGCAGGGGCTGCATCTGGATCTGCACGAAGGCGAGGCTTGGCTCGGCGTGGTGCCTTTCCTGATGGAACGGGTGCGCCCTTCCCTGCTGCCGGCAGTGCCGGGGCTGTCATGGTTCCTTGAGTTGAACGTACGGACCTACGTCCACGATGATACCGGTGTACCCGGCGTCTGGTTCCTGTCGCTGGATTGCAACCAACCGGTCGCGGTAGAGTTGGCGCGAAAGCTTTTCCTGCTGCCCTACCAGCATGCCCGGATGCGTTGCGGGGGCGACTTGGCGGACACCCGCTATCGTTGCCTGCGACGCGGGGAGGAAGAGGAAGCGGGGTATGAATACGGTCCTGCCGGAGAAGCGCTTGAGGCAGAGGCGGGATCGCTCGAGTTTTTTCTGTTAGAGCGATACCTGCTGTACTCGTGCGGGAGAAACGGCAGGATCTATCAGGGGAAGGTGCACCATAAGCCGTATCGCTGGGCTCCGGCGAAGTGCGGCAAATGGTCGACGCTGCCGGTGAAATGGGACGGCCTGCCGGAACCAAGGGGAGAGCCGGAGTCGGCGTTGTGGGTCGAGCAGGTGGACGTGGATATCTTCCCGTTGCGGCACGTCACTGCGCCTCTTGCTTGAGGACGCCGACGTAGGGGAGATTCCGGTACCGCCCCTGATAATCGAGGCCGTAGCCGACCACGAACTCGTCGGCGATGAAGAAGCCGACGTAATCGGCTTCGACGGCCGCGGCGCGTTCCTTGTCCTTTGCGAGCAGGACCCCGGTCTTCACCTCGGTGGCCCCTTCCTGATAGAGGCGGTCCACGACGGCGCGCAGGGTGCGGCCGGTATCGAGGATGTCATCGAGCAGGAGCACCTTGCGGCCCTTCACGTCAGGCAGCTTGTGGTCGAGGAAATTCACGATCCCGCTGCTCTCCGTGCCGCCGTGATAACTGGCGACATTGATGCACTCGATTTCGAGCATGCGGGGGACGCGGCGGAGAAGGTCCGCGGCGAAGACGAGCGCGCCCTTCAGCAAGACCACTACCACCAAGACCTCGCCCGGGAAGTCCTTGCGCACCTCCTTCGCCATCACATCGAGCCGCTTGTGAATCACCTGCTCGTCCACCAGCACCCGATCGATGTCGTTCTCCATGGGCGGAGGATTCTCCGATCGGCGGTTCCGGTTCAAGCGACAAGTCCGCTCACTCCTCGTCGCGCTTGAAGCGGAAGATCTTTTCCCCCTCGCGGCGGAGATTGAGGCGATCCATGGCCTTCAGCTCGAGGAAGGCGGGGTCGTCCTTCAAGGCGCGGTACTCGGTCTCGCGGTATTCGCGCTCGGCTTCGATCTTCTGCTCCTCCGCGAGCACGCGCTGGA
>CAMLOZ010000233.1 GCA_946481625.1 uncultured Haloferula sp.
ACCGGCGACGGTGGCGAGGAGGAGAAGTAGTGCTCCGGGTCGTCATCGATGGAGAGCAGGCGGACGGGCTCCGGCACCACGGCCGGCTTGGCTTTCCAGCGTCGCCACGGCTTTTCCGGACTGCCATTCCCGCTGAAGGCGGATTCCGCCGGGTCGAGGTGGAGGGACATCCCCTTCACCATCTCCCGCTCGAGATCGCGCAGCGGGGGAATCAAGGAAACCCCGCCGAGCGCGAAGAGGCCGACACCGAGGATGACGGCGGCATTCACGAAGGTCCGGCGGGACGGAGCGCTCACGGGGCATAGTCTCGCGCCTTGGCGAGCACCGGAGCGAGGGGTTTTTCAAGAGGCGATCCGGCGGTGACTTCAGCGAGAAAACGTGCGGCGACCGGGACGTGGGGCGCATACCAGTCGTCGCCGCGGTTGCGGATGATATTGCCGAAGGCCCCGAGGGCCTGCATTAGCCGCTGTGCGGCGCACTCGCGGAAGATGGTGGCTTCCGGACGGTCCTCCGCGATGTCTTCCCAGATATCAAGGATGCGCTCCCGGTCCTCCTCCGTGTGATCCATGTAGGGATCGAAGACCAGGGAGGCGATGTCGTACTCCTGGCGGCCGCGGCGCATCCCTTGGAAATCGATCCACCAGGCCTTGCCATCCTTGAGCAGCAGGTTCTGGGATTGGAAATCGCGGTGGACGAGATGCTTCGCGCCGCTGCCGAGACGGCGGGCGAGATCCGTGAACTCCGGTGCCTCCCGTAGTTCGCCGGCGTCCATGCCGAGCAGGCCTTCGACCAGGTGGTCGAAGAAATACTCCTGCTCCCAGCGGTAGAGGGACTCGTCGAAGGGCGGCATCAGCTCGAAGTCCTTCGGTCCCTTCGAATAGAAGAGTTTGTCGATCTGCGTGAGGGCGGAACGGTAATAAGGCTCGCGCTCCCCGAAAGGCGTCCCCTTGAGCGAGTAGAGATCGATATCGCCGAGGTCCTCGACCAGCGCGACGCGCCGGTGCGGGATCTCGTAGAAGACCTCCGGGACGTTCAGCTTGGTGGCCCTGAGGAACTTCGCGACCGGCAGGAAGTTGTCGCTGTCCGGTCGCTCGTCCGTCCAGTGGATGCCAATGAAGGGATCGCGGCCGGGGGTCTTCACGCGCACGATCGTCCGGCCCGAGGCCCCCTTCTTGATGGGGGTCATGGTGACGGTCACGGTGGGATCGATCCCGAGATATTGTCGGGTGGCGTAGAGGATCGCGTCGGTCGGCATCGCGGCGGGAGGTTCTTGGAAAGACTGCCGCGGGGACAAGGGGAAATGCTGCCTCAGGGGGTGATGATTTCCCCTTCGATCACGGCTCCCGCTTCGACGGCCGCGTCCGGCCAGATGACAGAGTGCCGCAGCACGGCTCCGGCCCCGATCTCGGTTCGTGGGCCCACCACGCTGTTTTCGATGATGGCAGAGGGATGGATGACGGCATCCGGATGGATCCCCGGAGCAAGGGCGAGTTCGCGGTGGGCGGCGAGGTAGGCGGCCTTGTCGCCGAGGTCGCGCCAGTCGCCTTCGTCGAGGGTGATCGCCCCGAGGCGGCCTTGCTTGGCGAGTTCGAGGAACGCCGGGATGACGGCGATTTTTTCGCCGGCGGGGATGAGGTCGAGGAGTTCGGGGTCGAAGCAGTAGATGCCGGTGAAGACATGGGTACCGTCCGCGACCCCCAGCTTGCCGCGGATATCGGTCACGCGGTCACCCACGTCATTGAGGGCGATGTGGGTGGCGTGGCCTTGGGAGCGAAGGGCGAGAGTGACCGGGCAGTCCGAGGCTTCGTGGGCGGCGATGAGGCGGTCGAGGGGGATCGAGGAGTAAATGTCGCCGTTGTGGACGAGCACGCTGTCGCTGCCGATCCAGGAAGTGATGTTTTTGACGCCGCCACCGGTCTCCAGAAGCACCGGCTCGTGGAAAAGATGGGCAGGTTTTCCCTGAAATCGGCCTTTTCTCGGAATAATTCCATTCCCCGCCCGTATGCCGGGATCCTCACTTTCCCCATAGGACCACTTCTCCGGTAGGTGGTGGGTGTTGATGGCAAACTCGGTGATGCCGGCGGCGATGCAGGATTCCATGGCCCACTCGATGAGGGGGCGATGGAAGAGAGGCACGAGGGGCTTCGGCAGCAGGTCGGTGAGCGGCCGGAGCCGCGTGCCGAGCCCGGCACCGGGAAGGAAGGCCTTGCGGATCACGCGCCGGATTTCCGGGGTTTGGTGGTGGCGGGCAAGGGATTTCGGCGGACGGTTCCCATACTATCGGATTCGGGCTGGCCCCGAACTACCCGAAAAGGGACAATTTCCCGCTCTGCCTGCGATGACCGCTTGGGGCATTTTCCGGCGCTGCCCGATCGGGTAGCACGTTCGAGGGATTGAGAAAATCCCTTTGCTAGCCCGTATTTGGCTCTGCCCATGCATCGACCCAGCTTGTATCTAATCCCCATGGCCGCCGCCGGCAGCGCCATGGCCTTGCCGGAAGGCTTCACCATGAAGGAATTCGCCGGTCCGCCGAATGCGGACTACCCGGCGGCAATCACCGCGGCGGCAAACGGCGACGTGTACGTCTCCTCCGACCAGAACGGATCGCTGGGCCACAAGCCGAAGATGGGGCGGATCATCCGCTGCCGGGACACGGACGGCGATGGCAAGGCGGACGAGTTCATCAAGTTCGTGCCGGACGTGGACAGCCCGCGCGGCGGCCATTTCGTGGGCGACACGCTTTACCTGATCCACCCGCCTTTCCTGAGCAGCTTCCGGGACACGAACGGCGACGGCGAGGCGGACGAGAAGAAAGTGCTGCTTACCGGTCTCGGCGGCGGCATCGAGCACCCGCGCGGGGCGGACCACACGACCAACGGCGTGCGGATGGGCATCGATGGCTGGCTTTATATTTCGGTGGGTGATTTCGGCACGACTCCGGCGAAGGGCACGGATGGTTCGACCTACACGCTCTATGGCGGCGGCGTGATCCGCGTGCGGCCGGACGGTTCCCAGGTCGAACCCTATGCGGTGATGACCCGCAACATCTGCGATACGGCCATCTCGCCGGAACTGGATCTTTTCAGCCGCGACAACACGAACGACGGCAAGGGCTGGAACACGCGCTTCCACCACTTCACCTCGCTAGGCGACCACGGCTATCCCCGCCTCTACCAGAATTTCGCGGACGAGGCGATCAAGCCGCTGGCGGACTACGGCGGTGGCTCGGGCACGGGAGCACTGTGGTTGAGCGAGCCGGGCTTCCCGCCGGAATTCACCGATGCGCTGTTCTCGACGGACTGGACGACGGGGACGGTGCACTATCACCCGTGGAAACGCACGGGCGCGAGCTTCAAGGTCGAACAGAAAGACTTCGAGAAGCTGCCGCACGCGACGGATGTCGACGTGGATGGCAACTCACGCCTCTTCCTCGCCGACTGGCGGAACGGTGGCTTCGATTTCACTCCAGACAAGCAGGTCGGGAAAATCTTCATGGTGACCTATTCCGGAGCGACACCGGCCAAATACACCGATGTCTCCAAGGCGAAGGATGAGGAGCTGGTGAAGCTGCTCGCTTCCGCCAGCGCGGTGCAGCGGCTGGAAGCCCAGCGCGAGATCCTGAAGCGAGGGAAGAAGCCGCCGTTCGCCGAGGGCATCTTCGCGATCGCGAAGGATGGCAAGCAGACGGTGGCGGTGCGCACGGCGGCGATCTTCACCTTCAAGCAACTTTACGGGAAAGGCAGTACGAAGTACCTGACCGAACTGGTGGCCGACGAGTCCGTGCGCGAACAGGCGCTGCGGGCGATGACCGATGTGAAGTCGGAACTCGATGGCGTGGATCCGAAGGTCTATGTGGATGCGCTGCAGGACAAGAACCCGAGGGTGGCCTTGCAGGCATTGATCGGGCTCGAGCGCCTGAAGGCGAAGAGCGCCGCACCGGCCATCTTTGCCGCCTCTTCCAACTGGCGGGAGGAGGGGGATTCGCCGCGGCTGGAGCACACCGCGATGCAGGTCCTGGCCTCCCTGGAGAACATTCCGGTCTGCCTGAAGGCGGCGACGGACACGGCCACGCGCAAGCTGGCGTTGCGCGCGCTCGAACGCATCCACGACATGGAAGTGGTGGACGGATTGATCTCGCTGGTCGCGAAGTCCAACGACTACGACCTGCGCTTCGACGCGCTGGGGGCGCTGGCGCGGCTGAGCCACAAGGAGAAGCCTTGGAATCACAAGGACTGGTGGAACACCCGCCCGGACGACCGCGGCCCTTACTACGATCCGATCAAGTGGGAGGCTACGGACAAGATCCGGCTGGCGATCGAGAAGGGATTCGGGACGGTGCCGCAGGACCGTCAGAACGCGCTGCTGGACGTGCTGGGCAAGAACCGCCTGCCGGTGGCCGAACTGAAGCTCTCCGGGGTGGACCCGCTGATGGCGGCGTTGGGCGCGAAGGAACTCAACAACACCCAGCTCATGCTGCTGGTGGAAGCGGCCAAGGATTCCAAACGGCCTTTCAACCAGCGATCCGAGGCCTACAAGGCGCTGGTCAAGGGCGGCGAGGCTTCCTCGATGCCTCACCGTCTGGCGGTGCTGGCGGCTTGGACGCAAGACCAGGCGGTGGCTGCCGAGGCGGCCCAGTATGTGACGGACTTCGTGAACTCATCCGAGCGCGGCAACCAGATCGGCAATCTGCGCGAGATCGCCGCGAAGCAGGGCGATGCCGCGAGCCGGATCGCGTGGAAGTCGCTGCTGACGGTGCTGAATAGCCCGCTGGCGACGCCCCAGGCGAAGAAGCGGGTGCAGCAGGAGGTGGAGAAGAACCCGAAGGAGGTGGGCTTCTTCCTCGCGATCGCGGACCTGAAGCTCGGCGGATTCGACAAGCAGATCGATGCCGGCTTGAACTGGGACAGCGCCAAGGTGATCGAGGCGGCGAAGGCCGCGAGAGCGGCCGTGGCGGCTGGTGGCGGTGCCGGGAAGAAGGTGGCGGAGCTTCCGGTGGCCGACGTGGCGAAGGCGGCGATGGGCGGGAAGGGCGACACCGCGACCGGGGAGCGGCTGTTCACCGCGCAGGGTTGCATCGCCTGCCACTCGATCGACCCGAAGGCGGAGCAGAAGGGGCCATATCTGGGTGCGGCCGGGGCGAAGTTCACGCGGGATTACCTGATCGATTCGATCCTGGAGCCGAACAAGGTGGTGGCGCAGGGCTTCCAGACGGCGATGCTGAGCATGAAGGACGGCACGGCGAAGATGGGTTTCATCACCGGCGAGGCGGACGGCGTGATCGAGATGCGCGACATCGCCGGGCAGGTGAGCAAGGTGAAGCGCGAGGACGTGAAGGAAGAGACGCACATGCCGCAATCGATGATGCCGCCGGGGTTGGCGGCGGGGCTGACGGTGGAGGAGTTCACTTCGCTGATCGAATACCTGGTTTCGCTCAAGGCGACGGGGGGCTGAGACACACCTTGTAGACTTTGATTTGGAGGCCGCCTGGAGACGGGCGGCCTTCTTTTTTGCAGGACTCATTACATTTGTAGTGGACAACTCACTACAGTTGTGGTGGAGTGCACCCGATGACTGCGCCGAATATTTCAGAATCGGAATGGGCCGTGATGGAGGTGCTGTGGGAGTCCGCTCCGCGGACCGCCTCGGAGGTGGCGAAGGTCCTGCGGGGCCGGACTGGCTGGGCAGAGAATACCGTGCGGACCTTGCTGACCCGGCTGGTGGAGAAGGGCGCGTTGCAAGTCAGTGAAGGGGGCACGGCCAAGCTCTATTCGCCCGCGGTGAAGCGGGAGGATTGCGTGGAAGCCGAGAGTGAATCCTTCCTCGACCGAATTTTCCAGGGAGCGGCGAAACCGCTGCTCATTCACTTCGCCAGGAACGCGCACCTGACTCCGGAGGAGGTGCGCGAACTGAAGAAGATTCTCGATCAGTCCATAGAAAAAGAACCCTGACTCCTGCCATGAACGCACTGGACTCACTATTCGAATGGGTGCTCGCCGCCACCCTCCGCGCTTCGGCGCTCGCGGCCCTTGTCCTCGGAATCCAATTCGCGCTGCGCCGGCAGCTTCCCGCCACGTGGCGGCATGCCTTGTGGCTGCCGATGCTGCTGGTTTTGATCCTGCCGATGTTGCCCAAGGTGCCGTTGGGAATCCTGCCCGCGCGGCGGGC
>CAMLOZ010000234.1 GCA_946481625.1 uncultured Haloferula sp.
AAATCGTTCAGCACTTCCTCCACGGCATCACAAAACACCGCCATCTCCTTCGGCGCGGTGATCTCGTTGTAGGCCGCGTACACCGTGGACGGTGGGCACACCTCGTCCATCAGGCCGACGCTCAGCAGCGACGTCGCGGTGATCCGCTTGGCCATCTCAACCGAGATCGGCTCCATGAAGTCGTGGCTCTCCACCCGTTCGACGTGGATCGATGGTCAGTTCACGTCGCAGCCGGCGATCCAGCCCGCGGCCGGTCCGGTGGTTGCCGGGCAGACCGTGACATTCACCGTGCCATCAGGAACCACGGTGTTTTATACCCTCGATGGCAGCGATCCGAGAGCAGAGGGCGGAGACCCATCGGCATCGTCGTTCCAATACACGGGCACCCCCGTGATAGTGTCCGCGACGACCAAGGTTACTGCCCGTGCGCGGCGGACCGGCTCCTTCGCGATCCCCGCGACCAACTGGAGCGGCCCGGTGGATTCTCTTTATTTGGTGGACGAAAGCTACGCCAGCGCCGCCACGCTGCAGGTCAGCGCGATCGGCTACCGTCCGCTGACACCCGATGCGGCGGAAGCGGCTGCCATGCCGGAGGCGGATGCGGGCGACTTCGAGTGGATCGAGTTGAAGAACACCAGTGCCGGACCGGTGAATCTGGAAGGTGTCATGTTGGGCGAAGGCGCGCCGGTCACGGCGCTCACGCTTCCGGCCTTCACGCTCGCGCCGGGGACCCGGGCGGTGATCGCCAAGAATCCGCAGGCGTTCGAACTTCGCTACGGCTCCGCGGCGGCCGCCCGGATCGTCGCGGCCTGGGCGGGCGACGGCGGTCTCGACAACGCCGGGGAGACGATCAGCCTGTTGGATCGAAGTGGCGCGGTGATCGCTGAATTCGCATACGACGACGAGGACGAATGGCCCGAGCGGGCGGATGGTGACGGCAGCGCGCTCGAGTATCTCGGAAGCAGCAGCGCTACTGCAGACTACGAGAATCCGCTCAACTGGAAATCGAGCGATGCCGTACACGGTAGCCCCGGGATTACGTCCGGGCCCGCACTGTCGGGCGTGGTCGTGAACGAAGTGTTGGCCAATACCACGCTTCCGCAACGCGATGCCCTCGAGCTACTCAATACCGGAGCATCCGCGGTCGATGTGAGCGGGTGGTTCCTGAGTCACGCGGCCGATCCCGAGAGCGGCGACGATTTCAAAACCTTCCGCGTCCCGAACGACACCGTGATCCCGGGAGGAGGCCATCTGCTGATCGGTGAGGCGGAATTCAGCCCGGGCGGGGAGATGCCCCTGGACGGCCATCGCGGCGGAAGCCTTTGGCTGGTTTCGGCGGATCCACTGAGCGGCAAGCTCCACAATTTCGAGGACGCGATGGGATGGACTCCGGTCGTGCCGGGAATCGCCTACGGGCGTTCGCCGGACGGAAGCGGGACGTTCACTCCGCTTGCGAGCTATACCCCGGCGGCGGCGAATTCCGCTCCGCGGGTGGGACCGGTTCAGATCACCGAAATTCATTATCATCCGGCAGGGAACACTCCGGAGTTCGTCGAGGTGTCAAATACGGGCGGCAGTGCCGGGGACCTCGGCAAATGGACCCTGCGCGGGGACGTGGACTTCGATTTCCCTGCCGGGTTCACGATCAATCCGGTGGAAGCCGTGGTGCTGGTGGCCTTCGATCCGGTCCTGCAACCGGCGCAGACCAGCGCGTTCCGCTCGCAATACGGGGTGTCCGCAGGCGTGCGGATCATCGGGCCTTGGTCGGCGGCGAACAGCTTGGGAGATGCCGCCGGGCTGGTCCGGCTACGGCGTCTGGTGCCTCCGCCGCCAGAAGATCCGGCGTATGTGGGGCTGATGGTGGAGGACGAGGTGAATTACCTTTCTTCGGCACCGTGGCCCACGACCGCGTCGGGCTCGGGTTCCTCGATCCGCCGCCTGGGTGTCCGGAAGTGGGGTAGTGATCCGGCGGCATGGGTCGCGGCAGCGCCCGGCCCGGGCGCCGACATCGGTGGATACGATGCCTGGCGGCTGGCGAATTTCACGCTGCCCGGAGGAGCGGCGCACGAGGATCCGGATCGCGACGGCTTGGAGAACTTCATCGAGTACCTGATGGGGACCGATCCGCGGGCTTATACCGGACTGTCTTCGGGAGTGGATCTCAACGGAGGAGAGCCGCGCTTCGTCCTGGACTACGCGGTTCGCAAGGATCGGGACGACGGCACGCTCAGCGCTTGGCAGTCGGGGTCCCTCGGCGCCTGGCTGCCGGCGGAGCACGACGACTTGATTTCCACGGACGGGACCACCGAAACGCGCCGGGCATGGTTGCCGCTCGGTGTGAGGGGATTCCTGCGGCTGGAGGCTGCGGAGGTGCCTTGATCGAAGAGTGCATTCAGATTTATCCGAAATCGCCTGACGGCCGAGTATCAGGACGGGTCATGGATCCGGTGAATTCGATTTGTCGAACTAATGATGCAATTAGAATCAATCGGCCGATGGCTGGTAGCTGTCGTGGGGCATTGATAGGTTGTCGCAAATGTTCGGAAGTATAAGGCAATAGAGGCATTTCCGTCGCGGCCCATAAATGCAAAGCTGAATATCTATGCTTTCTGCAATTCGGTGCAAAATTATCAGCTGTTTCGCATCGTTGTGGATTGACGGGGACTCCCCGAAACGGCATCTGGTGACCTGACCTGTGCATCCATAAAACCTGACCATGTCTATCAAAAAACTATATATCGATTCCTTCCGGTGTTGTGTCGGGAGGATGCTTCCGGGAGGCGCGCGCTGCATGCTCGGGGGATTCGCGCTGTTTACCGCCTTGAGCGGTTCCGCTCTTGCCCAAGGGGTGATCACCCAGACCGAGCAGGACGATTCGTTTTCAACCGCGAACGTGACCGGCCTCACCGCCGGCAGCAGCGGGATCAAGGTGGCCTACGGCCACACCTCGGATGGGGACTACGGCGTGAGCGGCGACTTCTCCGGCGACTTCGATTTCTTCCGGCTCACCGCCAACGCGGGCCAGGTGATCTCGGTGGATTTGAAGAACAACGCGGTCAACGACGACTTCGATTCCTTTGTCGGCGTTTATGGCCCGGCGGGAACCGTGGTGGCGGTGAGCGACGACGCGATCGGGCGGGCGAGCAAGCTGAATTACACGGCGACCGCGAGCGGCACCTACTACGTGGTGGTGAGCAACTGGATCAACGTGGCAGACCCGCCCGGCGGATACGGCAGCCTTCCGACCGACCCGAACACCCCCGGAACCGGCCTCGGCCCGCCGGGAGGCACCGGCGGGCCTTACCAGTTGTTCATCGGCTTGGGAATCAGCGCCCCGATCGTGCAGTTCGATAGTCTGACTTCCGCCAATCCCATTCCGATTCCCTACTGGGCCAGACCTGTCGGCCAGATCGGTTTCACCCAGACCTCGAGCGTGGCTCTGGCCAACACCGGCAACACGGCTTGGACGATCACGGGCCATGCCATGACGGGTGCGGATGCGGCGAAGTTTTCGGTGCAGGGGCTCACGACTCCGGTGACCATCAATCCGAACCAGGCTCTGACGGTCACGCTGACCTACAACGGGGACGGGATCCAACCCACGGCCACCGCGGAGTTGGATTTCGCCAGCAACGATCCATTGGACATCAAACTCGCCTTGAACGCGCAGGACACCCTGGTGTCTGGCGGCGGGAGCTTCACGGTCCGTCAGGTGCATGCCACCGCGGGAACCACGGTGAACAGCTTCGAAGTCGCGGACGGCTTGCTAGAGGGGACCAACGCGGCCACCTCCGCCACGGAGTCGAGCGCGCTGGTCAACTACTCCACCAACGCGATTGCCCGGGGCTTTTTCGGGGGTGACAAGGCGTTTCCCGACACGGCGGGGAGCGGCAACAATTTCGTGACCCAAGCGACCGGGACCTTCCTCGTGCGCAAGGATGGTTTCTACACCTTCCGCGGGCTGGCCGACGATGGCCAGCGCTTGCGGGTGGACGGCCAGGATGTATTCCAGACCTTTGCGGCGAACACTCCCACGTTCGGGTTCATCGAGCTGACGGCAGGGCAGCATACGCTGGAGTACACGCAGTTCGAGATCGGCGGTGACGACCAGGCCGAGCTTTGCATCGCGCAGACGCAAGGCGAGTTTTTCACCAGTGCCGAGAGCACTTGGGAATTGCTCGAGGCCTACAGCGGCGACTCCGATGGCGACGGGATGCCGAACCAGTGGGAGACGGACAATGGATTGGATCCGAACAGCGCGGCGGGAACCGAAGGGGCCAGCGGTGATCCGGATGCGGACGACCTCACCAACCTTGTCGAATTCCAGCGGGGCACCAAGCCGGAGGATGCCGATACCGACGACGACCTGCTCGAGGACGGCGTGGAATCCGATACCGGCATTTGGGTGGGAACCGGCAATACGGGAACCGATCCCCTGGATGCCGATTCGGACAACGATGGCTTCCTCGACAGCGAGGAGGATCCCGCGGAAGCGTGGACGGGACTGTCCCAGCCGGGTACGGATCCGAACAAGCTCGATACCGATGCGGACACCTATCCCGACCGGGTGGAGGTGGCCTTTGGCAGCAATCCGAAAGTGGCGGGTAGCATTCCGGCGATGAGCTTCCAGCCGTTGCTCACGGACAATTTCGATGGCGCGATGTTGAACTCGACCTACGCCTTCACTAGTAGCGGGGGAACCTTCACCCCGGTGGTCACGGCGTCCGGAGTGGCGGCGAACGGGCAAGCGGTCCAGATCACCCAGGCCACGGACAGCAACAACAACTCGATCGCGTGGAACCGGGTTGCCTCGAACTCCCCGCAGGCCGTGCGGTTGAGCTTCGACTTCCGGATGGGCTCCGTGAATCCGGCGGACGGCCTGGGCATCGGGTTGTTCCGCACGAGTGCTTATGGCGAAACGGGTGCGAACAATCCCGCGGCATTGGGCAAGAACTGGGAGAATCCTGCCGCAAACGGCGGCTATCCGAACGCGCTGACTTTCGGGTTCAGCATCTACGGAACGAACTACATCCGCATGGCGGGACCGGCGGCTCCGGGTGTGGCGCTGGTCGAGCAGGTGGCACCCTTCACCCTGAGCAGCAACCTGTTTCACCGTGCGATCATCACCGCCGTGACGAATGGACCCGGCAGCACGATGGTGAGCATGGATGTGATCCAGGATGTGAACGGTGCGGCGGTCACTCACTCGATTTACAAGAACGTGTTGGTGCCCGGGTTCGACCTGCCGAACGAGACGTTCCGCCTGATCGCGGGGGGGCGCACCGGCGGGCTGTATGTGAGGCAGGATCTGGACAACATCCAGATGTCGGTGGTGGCCTCCGGAACCACGCCGACGATCTCGATCGCGAAGGTCGGGGGACAATACGTGATTACCTACACGGGCGTGCTGCAGGCGTCGGAAAACCTGAGCAGCTTCACGGATGTGCTGGGGGCGAGTTCGCCATATACGGTGCCGGGTGGTTCGCCAGCGAAGTTGTTCTACCGGGCGAGGTGATCCGGGCCCGCTTTGTTCGCAGCCCGGCGCGCGGTGCCGGGCTGCGATGCGGGGGATTGCGGCAAGGCTCGCTTCGCAACCCAATGGCCCGCGCCGCCGCGCCCGCGGACGGCGTGCTTCTCCTGGATTCTGATCTATCTGGCATAGCAGACAATTCGGGCGGAATCCCGCGGGGGCGGTATCTCGATTGCTATTCGGGAGCCCCGTGAAATTCAATCCCTCACGGAGTTCCAAGAAATCAAATCGGTTTGGCTGGCGCGGCGTGGCCGCGGGGATGTTCGCCTTCCTTTTAGCATCGGGAACCCGCGTCATGGCGGATCTCATTTTCGCCGACACCACCACGTCCAACACCGCCGCGGACTATTTCCCCGTAACGAGCTTGTCGAACACCGCGGGGATGGATCTCAGCTACGGGACGCCGGGAGTGTTCGACGCTGCGGACCGGCCGGCCCAGATCGCGGGTACTATCAACGCCTGGGTGACATCGGACAATGGCGATCTGAACCCGACCTATCAGGACTATTACTTCGGCGAAGCGGCGGGCGTGATTCCGGAACTGACCTTCACGTTTGCCACCGCAAAGGATCTTGAGGCGATCTCGATCTGGAATTACCCG
>CAMLOZ010000235.1 GCA_946481625.1 uncultured Haloferula sp.
TGCCTCCGTCCCATGCCTTCACGATGGAGTCACTGATCGCGGACGGAGGGGGCGCTGCCGGATCGCTCCTCGAAGCGATTCCCGCATGCCCGAAGGCCAGCAATGCCGGTTCCCACCAGCGCTGGTCCAATAGCTTGCCCGCCAACTCGGTACCCAGCATTTCGGGACACTTCCAGCCGTTGAAATCCACGCAACTCGCCCGCCCGGCGAGGTACTCCTGGAAGGTGAGGTGATGGAATTGGAAGACCCCCGGCGCGCTCTCGGAGATGACACCGAGATGGGTGCGTACCAGGTTCATGAGCGCGGTGATCGTGCGCGACACGTCTTCGGGGGCCATGGTGTAGGTCGGGGTTCGCTCGACCCGGGTCAATGCGATCTCCAGCCATTCCGAGAGCTGTGTCGCGGTGGCTCGGGTCAGCACTTCGTTGCTGTGCATTTCATAGGCCACGTGCGACAGCAGTTCCTCCATCTTGCCGGGCTCCAGCAGATTCCTAACATGATCGTTTCTCTCCGCCACGGACTCGTAGGCAAGCTTCCACCGGTTGGACATGGTGGTGATCGCCTGCCGGTAGATCTCGGCCCGGCTGCGCGGCAGGTGCCTCAGTTGGTCGGCGGGCGAGGACCCTTCGGGAAGTTCCCTGGGGGCAGCCAATTCGCAGAGGACTTGGAGTAGCAAGGGATTCCTCGCGAGATCCCGGATCGCGGGATTCGATTCCCTCAGCAATGCCGCCACCAGTGCATCCCCCAGCGAGCCGAAATTCGGAGTCCGCGGCCGGAAGACCATTTCTGCCCAGTGACGGCAGTAGTCCTCGATGGCCTGCTCGTCGAACGGCCGGATGATGAAGTGCCGGAACGAGTTGTCCGTGATCGGCGCAAGTTCATATCCGGCAAGACGGCTGGTGATCAGCAATTGGTTTCCGCCTGTATTCCCCGGATCGTCCTTGGACTCCTCCATCCCTTTCAGGATGTGGTCACCCAGGAAGTTCTGGATCGATTCGACGATGCGATAACGGTCCATCGCGGGAACCTCGTCCAAGCCGTCCAAAAGGATGATCGCCCGGCCGCTGGCGATTTGCTCCATCAGGAAACCGTTGAAACTCGAAGGGTCCACGGACAACTCGCTGTCTTCCCTGGCAAAATGGCGGCCGACGAAGTCCTCGAGCGGAACCGGATGATTCTGCATCCGGCAAGCCTTGGCATAATCGCGGATGGAGATCAGGATCGGCAGGCGCGCGAGGCCGAACTCGGTAATCTTGCGTGCTCCCTTTGGCGAACGGGATTCGAATCCCTCGCGCCACGCCGCTTCCATGCTGGCCGCAATCTTCCAGCACAGGACCGTTTTGCCGCTCCCCGGGTCGCCTCTGACGACCAGGAACCTGTTTTTCTGGAAGATATCCTCCAGTGCATCGCTTGCCGGCGTTGCGGAGAAATGC
This sequence comes from uncultured Haloferula sp., assembly GCA_946481625.1. The sequence continues at coordinate 1,434 of CAMLOZ010000235.1, forward strand.
GCGCTCGCTTCATTCGGCAGTTGCTCGACCTCCGTCATCTTCTTGAGGTGCTCCTCGATGATCGATGCGGGGGTTTTGCTGGAATTGTCTCCGCCTTTGCTGGCAAGGTTGGCCTTGATATGGCGCTTGGCGAGCTCCTCGCCCGCCTTTCTTTCCTCCGAGGTCCGCTCGTCGGCCTTGAGCCTGACGTAGAGCTTCTGCATCGGCAGGTAGCGGTCTCGGTTTACCAGACGCGCACATTGGTTGCGAAGTGCCTCCAGATAGAGGGCCTCGATTTCGACAGGACCTGCCGGGCGAGGGGTTCCCCTCGGGTTGGGCCGGATCTCGCTTACCAAGTAGGTTGCGATCTCCTCGGCGAGATCCGTTAAAAACTCCGCCTTCTTACCGGGCTCGATGTCTTTTAGGGGAGCCGATCTTCCAGCTGCCGTCTGGAATCTCGAAAGCTCGATCGGCGCCATATAGCTGCCAACCGGCCGATCCATGGTTACCCAGAAAAGTTCGGCCTTGCCGGAATTCACCCGCTTTTCGATCGCCGGCCATTCGACCGTCCGGATATACTCGCTCTTGATGTAATCCTCGCTCCCGAGCACGAAGTAGCCGGCGGCATTTTCAAATTTCTCCCGGATTTCCTTATCCCAGTCGCATCCGGAGGGGAGATCGTAGTCCCACCAGATTTCGGCGAATTCCATGACTCCGAATTCCCGTAGGCGCTCGATTAACTGTCTGACAATCAGCTTCTGGGCATGAGTATGTGAATATGAAATGCAAAATAGCTTCTTCATCGGGAGGGGGCTGGGGGCTTGTTAGAGCAAGTCAGATAGAAGTCTTTCCTAACGCAGCAGAGTCTAATCCTTTTCTCCCGTCAACTTCCGCACACCGACAAGTTCGTGCGATGACCAGTTCGTTGAAAGAATCCACCAGACAAACCCGTTTGGCGGGTGCCTCGGCCACGGGTTTCATGAACAGAATTGTAAATTGCATCGTAGGAATCGGATTGATGTCGGCCTCCGCCGACGAACGGGCGACGGACAATCGCTTCCCCACTTTCGGACAGGTCTCCAATCGCACCGGGGGCCTCGCCTGGCCCCAAGGCCAAGCGATCCCGAGCTTCGCCACCCCTGCGGCGGTCCTCGATACCATCATGGTCCAGGACCTCTCGAAGGACGAGCAGATCACCTTCTCCGCCTTGCAGGGCCGCGTGAACCGCAAGCAGCCCCGCATCTTCCTCGCCAACCGCCGCTCGGAGGAAGGCCCCTTCACTTGGCTGGAGACCGCGAAGCTCGAACGCAAGATGTTCGCCCCGGCAACCAAGTTCGAACTTCTCGCCAAGTACGCGACGGAGATCGACGGGGTGATCCTCTACAACCCGGACCTCAGTCCCCACTACCGCAACCTCGCCGGAACCGTCGCGCCCCAGCTCAACGCGATTCCGGTCACACCCGCGCTGCATGAGGAGATCAGGAAGGCCGGCATCGATCTCAAGGTCCTAGCCGACCTCACCACCCTCAAGCTTGCCACCGCGCTCGAGATCTACGGCCACCTGTTCGAGCACTACTGGCCGAAGGCGGAGAAGCGCATTCTCGTCAGCTCGAAGCCCCACGACGAGCGGGGCGGGGGAGACTACCATCACACCCGCGACATCGCCGCTGGCACCGGGGCCGCCGTGGTCTGGCTCGACACCCGCATCCCGGAGGAGCGCGACCTCCTGCGGAAGTTCTTCTCCGGCATGAAGGCGGGCGAGGCCATCGCACTCGGCTGGTACGCCACCGAGCGCACCGGCATCACCACCGCCTCTGAATTCGGCATCGGCACCATGCCCGCCGACCACTTCATGAATGCCAGCGTCTTCGCCGGCACCGACCACCGCATCCAGATCCCGCCGGTCCCCAGGAAGCCCGCGCTGGAGAACAAGGTCTACGTCGCCATCTTCATCAGCGACGGCGACAACATCCAGTACACCCAGCACGCCATGCGGCGGAATTGGGACCGCATCGGCGACAGCCGCGGCAAGGTCGCGCTCAACTGGACCATCGCGCCCGGCCTCGTCGATATCGCGCCGGTCATCCTCAACTACTACTACGGCACGGCCACCCCGAACGATTGCTTCGTCACCGGACCTTCCGGAATGGGCTATCTCATGCCGACGAACACGCTCAGCGAGCCCGGGGCACCGGTCGGCGAATCCCTCAAGGATCCCGCCATGATGGACGGCTACACCCGCCTGACGGAGACCTACCTCCAGCGCTCCGGCCTGCGCGTGGTGACGATCTGGGATGACGCCTCGCCCGCCCTCCGGGCCGCCTACGAAAAGAACTGCCGCAATCTCTACGGTGCCACGGTCCAGAACTTCAAGGACATGCCCTCCGTCGCGGGGAGTGTCGAAAACGGTCGAGTGCCCTTCGATAAGCTGGAGATACCGTATACCGGGTCCTACGAGCATATCAGCGGTTCGCTCTCCCGCAGCGTTCGCCGCTGGGATGGCGCGGCCCCGCTGTTCCTCTCCTACCAGGTCGATGTCTGGGGGCAGATGCGCGCGAACCGCGTGATCGAGCTTCGCGACCAAATGAACCGCGACTTCCCCGGCAAGGTGGAGTTCGTCCGGGCCGACCATTATTTCAATCTCCACAACGAGGCGAAGGGCCTGTCGTTCAACCTTTCCATGTCGCCCGGCACCAAGGGCCCTGAAGCGCTGCTGGACGGAACCCCGGCCACGCTCTGGACCGCCCCCGGGGCGGGCAAGCAGTCCCTGGACTTCGATCTCGGTTCGGAGCATGGCCTCGGACGTATCGTCATCCGCCACGCCGGGGATCACGGGATGGACAACTCGCGGAACACCCGCGATTTCAGTCTCCAGACCAGCGGGGACGGGATGACATGGACGATACTCAGGACGGTTCGAGGCAATGAGGCCGATGTCACCGATTTCGACTTCAAAGGAGAACCCGCGAAGCAACTGAGGGTCGTCATCGACAATCCCGGCAGCGATGGCGTCGCGAGGATCGCGGACGTGGAGATCTTCGGAAGGAAGCTATGACCGCTTGATCCGGTCTGCGGGGCGGGGATGGAATTGCATGGAAATACCGGCGCAGGCCGGGGAGTATCGTTCTGATCCGGATCCTGCCGCGCCCACATGCCTTCGACCCGCCGCCATTTTCTCAGATCGGTCTCGCTGCTCACCTTGGCCGCCCGAGCGCAGGACGCGCCGCAGGTTCTCGTCGGCAAGCCCCCAAAAGGAATCCGCATCGAGAAGGTCGGATTCGAGTACGAGGACTTCAAATACCGCGCGCCGTACAAGTTCGGCGGCACGGCGGTGGACCGGGTGACGCTCCTCAACGTCACGGTCGAGGTGTCCACGCCCGCCGGCAAATCCGCGAAGGGTTTCGGATCCATGCCGCTGGGCAACATCTGGTCCTTCCCCTCGAAGACCTTGCCCTACGAGGCCACTCTGGGAGCGATGCGGAAACTGGCCGAACGGATCGGCAAGATCACCGGCAGTTTCAAGGAGACGGCCCATCCCATCGAGATCAACTTCCTGCTCGAGCCGGAATATCTCAAGGCGGCTTCCGAGGTCTCGCGGGAACTCTCGCTGGCCGAGCCCATCCCGAAGCTTTGCACCCAGGTCACCGCCAGCGCGTTTGACGCGGCGCTGCACGATGCTTTCGGCAAGGCGCTCGGTCTGAACTGCTATCAAACCTACTCCGCGGAACTGATGGGCCACGATCTCTCGCGTTATCTCAACGCGGATTTCAAGGGCGAGTCGCTCGAAACCTACGTGTCGAAGGAGCCGCGCGATTGGATATGGCTGTTTCACTCGGTGGGAGGACTCGATGCCGTTACCCCCGGAGAACTGAAGGAACGTCTGAACGACGGCTTGCCCGAAACCCTCTCCGAATGGATCAGGCGCGACGGTCTGCAGCGCATCAAGATCAAGCTTCAGGGCGAGAATCTGGAATGGGACATCGCCCGCACGGTGGCGATCGACCGTGTGGCCCGCGAGACCCGTCCCGATGTGGAATGGAAGTACTGCTGCGACTTCAATGAGCACTGTCCGGATGTGGATTACCTTCTGGAATTTCTCCGGAAGGTGAAGGAGCAGTCACCGCAGGGATTCGAGAGCATCCTCTATCTCGAGCAACCCACCCGCCGCGATCTGCGGGCTGACCGTGACAACCTCATGCACGAGGCCGCGAAGTTCCGCCCTGTCGTGATCGACGAGTCGCTTACGGATCTGGCGAACCTCATGCTATCTCGCGAGATGGGTTACACCGGTGCGTGCCTGAAAGCCTGCAAGGGACAGTCCCATGCGATGCTGATGGCCGCCGCCGGGCAGAAATACGGGATGTATCTCTGCGTGCAGGACCTCACCTGCCCGGGGGCATCGTTCATCCATTCCGCCGGCATCGCTTCGCACGTTCCCGGGCTCTCCACGATCGAGGGCAACTCGCGCCAGTACGTGCCTGCCGCCAACGCCGCTTGGACCGGAAGGTTCCCCGGACTTTTCGAGACCGGAGACGGCAAGCTCCTTACCAAACAGCTCGTTAAACCTGGCCTCGGCGCCGTAGAGTGACTCGCTGCGCCAGGGGCGAGGGGACATCGGAGAAGAAAATGGATCCCTCCGAAAAGCGGGGATGAATC
>CAMLOZ010000236.1 GCA_946481625.1 uncultured Haloferula sp.
TCGAAGAAGGAAACGTGAGGGCCGCGGAACTCGCCTTCAAAGAAGTCCTCCGCCTGCAACCCAACAACGCCAACGCCCGCTATCAACTCGGCGAGTTGAGACGAAACCAGGACTCGATCGCCGCCCGGGCACGCTCGCGCCAGCTCGAGCAATATCAGATCGACCAGATCGACTTCAGCAAGACGGAGGTCTCCGAGGCGATCATCGCGCTCGGCATGCTGATCGAGAAGAAGTCGGAAGGGAAGTTCTCGCCGAACTTCATGATCCAGGATCCTTCCAACAAACTGGCCGACCGCGAGGTGACGCTGCAGGTGAAGAACCTGCCTGCACGAGCCGCTCTCAACATGATCCTGGCCCAGGCCGGGGCAAGCGCCCGCTTCGAGAAGCATGCGATCATCATCGTGCCCCGTCCCAGCACATCCACCGGAGGGGAACCGCCTTCCCAACCGGTGAAAAAGGCCAAGACGGACAAGGGTGGAAAGGCGGGTGAATGATCTTTGGACTTGCCGCAGGGTGAGCTAACCTCCCCTGCGGGATGCTCCCCGATCTCCGCACGCTCATTCTGGCCACCAGCATACTCTGCGCCGTGCAGGCGCTCGGGATGCTCGTGCTCTGGAGCCTGAACCGGCGGTTGAAGGGGATCGGCCTGTGGGCCGCCGGCAATGTTTTCAATGCCGTCACGACCGGGCTGCTGCCGCTGCAGGGGCTGGTTGACAACCGGACGCTGACGGTCCTGACGCCGAATCTCTGCGCGGTCAGCGCGGCGGTCTTCTTTCTGGTCGGCACCCGGACTTTCCTCGGCCTCAAACGGTGGAACCTGGTTTCCACGCTCACGCTGGCGGTGCTGATTCCCTGTTATGCCTACTTCGTTTTCGTCCACGACAGCCTGACCGGGCGGATCGAGGTGGCATCCTTGATCCTGATGTTCTTCTACGGGCAATGCGGGGTCGTGCTACTGCGGGACCGGACGGGCGGGATGCGTTTTTCCACGCGCTTCACCGGGCTGATGTTCGTGGGCTACGGAGGGATGCTGGTGCTCCGCATGCTGCGGGTGGCGATCGAGCAGCCGTCGGCGAGTTTTTTCGACGCCACGATGGCGCAGTGGCTGATGTTCCTGGGCTCGGTGACCTTCGCCTATCTGTGGAACTTCGGCACGATCCTGCTGATCATCCAGCGGCAGACGCTCGAGATCTCCGAAAGGCATGCCGCGCAGTTGCGCGCGGAGGAGGCGCTGGCCGCGACGCGGCGCGAGGCGCTGGTGCGGGACCTTCACGACGGGATCGGCGGGATCACCGCGAACCTGGCACTACTGGCCGGCATGGGCCGAGAGGAGGAACAACCGGCGGTGCGCGCGGAAACCCTGCGCCACATCCAGACGATGGCGCTGGAGGGCAACCGCGAGGTGCGGACCCTGATGAGCACGCTGGAGAACGGCCAGCCCTGCTGGGCCGATTGGCTGGCGGAGCTCAGGACTTACGCGCACGAAGTGACCGCAGCACGGAGGATCGCGCTGGCATGGCAGGTCCGCGGCACGCCGGAGGAACCTTTGATCGGCGACCCCGCCGCGGCCGTCTCGCTTACCCGTGCGGTCAAGGAGGCGATCCACAATCTGACCCGGCATTCCCAAGCGACCGAAGCGCGGATCGAGATCGACTTCAGCCCGCAGCGGCTGGGCATCGTGGTCGCCGACAACGGTCTCGGCCTTCCCGCGGAGATCCGGCCCGGGCGGGGTTTGACCAACATGAGGCGCCGGGCGCAGGAGCTCGGCGGAATGTTGGAGATCGCCAATGAAGATGGCACCCTGGTACACTTCCGCATGCCACTACCCCTCAAATACCCCGATGCAAGTCTTGTCGCCCGCTGATTCACTCCAGACATCTGTTCAAGTGATTCGTATCATCATGGTAGAAGATGACCCGCGCCTGTTGGATAACGTGGCGCGGCTGCTGGGTCGTCGGGATGACTTCGAGGTGGCGGGATGTTATGCCAATGCGGAGGACGCGCTGGAGGCAAATCCATGGCAGGCCGGAGACGTGCTCATCGTGGATATCGATTTGCCGGGGATCTCCGGCATCGAGCTGATTTCCCGGGTGAAAGAGGCGCAGCCCGAAGTGCTGCCGCTGGCTTACACGATCTACGAGGACCGGGACACGGTCTTCGCGGCCCTGACTGCGGGAGCTTTCGGATATCTCGTGAAAGGTTGCACCCCGGAAGTGCTGGAGAGCTCGATCCGCGATCTGGTGCGCGGCGGTGCGCCGATGAGCCCCTCGATCGCACGACGCTTGCTCGACCGCTTCCTCCAGGACTCCCCGCCGCAGGAGTCGGCATCGCTTTCGGCGCGGGAGGTGGGGCTGCTGCGCCTGGTGGCCCAAGGGCTGATCTACAAGGAAATCGGCGAGCAGCTCGGGATCAGCCCTCACACGGTGCACACGCACATCAAGAATATCTATGGCAAGCTCCACGCCACCGACCGGCAGCACGCGCTGCGGCGGGCGCGGATGCTGGGTTATCTGGAAGCCCCCGACGAGAGGGACTTGACCTGACGCTTGGCTTGCGGGCGGGCGCGGCGGCTTCCACGCTACGCGGCGTGAGCGGGCACGTGCTGATCACCGGCGGCGCGGGCGGACTGGGCGGCGCGCTCGCGGCGGCCTTTGCGGATGCCGGACACGAGGTGCTCGCACCCGGTCGGGACGAATTGGACGTCACGGATGCCGCAGCGGTGAAGGAGCATTTCAAGGACCGGGAGGTCGAGCTGCTGATCTGCAACGCGGGAACCACCCGCGATGCCTTGCTCGGCAAGCTGCCGGAGAAGGACTGGGACGCGGTGATGGCGGTGAACCTGCGCGGCGCGGCGCTATGCGCGGCGGCGGTATCGCGGGGGATGATCCGGGCGCGGCAGGGTCACATCGTTTTCATCTCCAGCCACTCGGCGGTCCACCCCCCGGCGGGGCAAGCGGCCTACGCGGCGGCGAAAGCGGGCTTGATCGGCCTGGCGATGTCCCTGGCGAAGGAACTGGGGCCAGCGGGGGTGCGCGTGAATACCATACTGCCGGGTTTCCTGGAAACGCGCATGACGGAGGGCTTGAGCGAGGAAAGGAAGGATCAGGTGCGGAAGGAGCACGTGCTGGGGCGCTTCAACACGACGGAGGCGGTGGCAGGCTTCCTGGTGACACTGCACGCCCGGATGCCGCACACGTCCGGACAAGTCTTCCGCCTGGACAGCCGGGTGGGGTGAGGGCGGATGGCCGTCGGTTGACTTACCAAGACTTCACGTCATCCCCGCCGCCGGCCTTTCCGTCGCCGCCGTAGCTGTAAACGATGACCGAGTCGCGAACCACTTTACCCGGGGTGAAGGGGTCTTCGAGCGCGCCGTCATTCTCGAGGTCGATCCTGATGTAGAAGGGATTTCCCCAGGCGTCGTAGAGGCCCTCGGGACGAGCCCCGGCGTCGCCGCTGCTGTAAACGAGGCCGCCTTGGTATTTGTTTTGGCTCTCCCTGAACTCGGCGAAGGCGGTCTGCTTCTTGTTCTGCATCGAGTCGCCGACCTCTTCCTTGCCGAGGAGGATGGTGAGCAACTCGGCCCCGGCCTCGCCATCGGTCCGCGCTTCTTCGCCTTGGGCACCGAAGTCCGGGTAGCGGCTGTACGCGCTATGGAAGCCATCCATCCCTTGCACGAGTTGGGTCGCGTCGTTTTGGGTTTTGAGCTTCTTGGCCCGGGTAATTGCCGACCGACCAACAGTAACGCCCAACGCGGCCAGCACTGCGATGATGGCGATGACAACGAGAAGCTCCACCAAGGTGAAGCCGCGGGCGGAGCAGCGGGAAGTGAGACGGGTTTTCATTGGGTAACGATGCGCAGGGATTTGGGGAATCAAAGGAGGGGGCCGCGCGGTGCCAACGGGCACTTCTTCACGCCCTATCCAACCATGGATAGTAATCCCTAAACCTTTTCTGCCAAGCTTGCTCTGCCGCGCGCTCCGTCCGCACAAGGCGGGTGGGAGCTGCTACCTCTTCCGCGGCGGGCGGGGCGGACGCGGGCGCTTCTGCGGGGCAGGGCGGGACGGCGGGGGTTCCTTGAGGAGGGAGGAGGCGGCGGCCCGCTTCACGCGGAGCTTCTCGGAGCCCAGCAGGAACCCGTCCAGGGCCTCGACTGCCGCAAGCGCCTCATCGTGACCCGGCATGTCGGCAAAGCCGAAGCCCTTCGATTTGCCGGTCTGCTTGTCCAGGACGAGGTCGAAGCTGCGCACCTTCCCGTGCTTTTCGAGGACTTTGCGGACCTCGGCTTCGGTGAGGCTGCGGTCGATGTTCCGGACGAGGATGATCATTCGGGGGAAATTACTAATCACCAATCCTCTAATCATCAATCGAAGTGTGCCGGAGAATGACGCGCAAGCGCGCGGCGGGCCGGTGCGGCTATCACCCGCTTGCGCCAGCCTCTTCTCCCAGCCTGATTGATGATTGGAAGATTGATGATTGGCGATTTCTCTTCCGCCGGAAGGCTTTACTCCCCCGCCCGATTCGCCCAATTTCGCCGCCCTTTCCGCCTCGACGACCCATGACCGCAGCCGAAATCCGCCAGAGCTTCCTCGATTTCTTCAAGGGGAAGCAGCACACGATCGTGCCTTCCGCCTCGCTGCTGCCGCAGTCGCCGGGGCTGCTTTTCACGAACGCGGGGATGAACCCCTTCGTGCCCTATTTCCTCGGGGTGGAGAAGGCGCCGTACGATCCACCGCGGGCGGCGGACACGCAGAAGTGCATCCGTGCGGGCGGGAAGCACAACGACCTCGAGGATGTCGGTTACGACACCTACCACCACACCTTCTTCGAGATGCTGGGGAACTGGTCCTTCGGCAACTACTTCAAGAAAGAGGCGATCCAGTGGGCTTGGGAGCTGGTGGTGGAGCGCTGGGGGCTGCCGGCGCACCGGCTGCACGCCTCGGTCTATGCGCCGAAGCCGGGCGACCCGGGTGAATTCGACCAAGAGGCCTACGACATTTGGGCGGAGCTCTACCGCTCGAAGGGTTGCGACCCCGCGGTGCAGATCGTGAACGGCAACGTGAAGGACAATTTCTGGATGATGGGCGAGACCGGCCCCTGCGGTCCCTGCTCCGAACTCCACGTGAACCTGACGCCGGAAGGCGATCCGGAGACGGGCCGTCTCTTGGTGAACAACGATTCCGATCTCTGCATCGAGATCTGGAACCTGGTATTCATCCAATACAACGCGGAGGCGGACGGAAGCTTCCGCGAGCTGCCCGCAAAGCACATCGACACCGGCATGGGCTTCGAGCGTGCGTGCTCGATCATCCAAGGGACCAAGCGCTTCACGGACTTCTCGCAGAAGCCTAGCAATTACGCGACGGACGTGTTCCAGCCGATCTTCCGCAAGCTGGAAGAGTTGAGCGGGAAGACTTACGTGAACATCTACCCGGCGCTGGGTGCGGACCGCTCCGCCTTCACGGAGGAGATGAAGGACGCCATTGCCTTCCGGGTGATCGCGGACCACTTGCGCACGCTGTCGTTTTCGATCGCGGACGGGATCATGCCGGGGAACAACGGGCGGAACTACGTGCTGCGTCGTATTTTGCGCCGTGCGGTGCGGTATGGGAGGCAGCTCGGGTTCTCGGGGGAGAAGCCGTTCTTCGGCGCGCTGGTGGGAACACTGGTGGCGGAGATGGGCGGGGTGTTCCCGGAATTGAAGAACCGGGAGGAGACGGTGCGGAAGACGCTGGAGCAGGAGGAGGCGAGCTTCAACCAGACGCTGGATCGGGGGCTCAAACGTTTCGAAGACGCGCTGCCCGAAGTGAAGGCCAACACGCTCTCCGGCGACGATGCCTTCGAGCTCTACGACACCTACGGCTTCCCGGTGGACCTCACCGAGCTGCTCTGCGCCGAGCGCGGTCTCAAGATCGACTCCGAACGCTTTGAGAAGCTGATGGAAGAACAGCGCGATCGTGCCCGGGCAGCGCAGAAGTCCACGGTGGTACGGGCGCTCGATATCTCGACCGATGCCGTCACCGAGTTCGTCGGCTTCGGGGCGGACTCCTGCGAGACCACGGTGCTGGAA
>CAMLOZ010000237.1 GCA_946481625.1 uncultured Haloferula sp.
CGCCGGATCGGCATCGAGATCCAGAAGATCTGCAAAACCATCCCCGGCTTCGAGGATTGCAAGCTCGACCAGACCTCTTCGATCCCGCAGCTCCGGATCGAGGTGGACCGGGACCGGGCGCGCGCCTACGGCATCGCCCCGGGCCATCTCAACGAGCAGCTCTCGGCACTCGTCGGCGGCAAGGAGATCGCCGAGTTGCGCGATGGCCAGCGCTCGGTGAACCTCGTCACCCGCTTGCCGCTCGAATGGCGCGACTCGCCCGGAAGGATCTCGCAGATCCCCATGGAGACGGGGAACGGCCAGCGCGTCCCGCTTTCGCTCGTTGCCGATGTCCGGGAAGCGAAAGGTCCGAACGTCATCTTCCGGGAGGACAGCCAGCGCCGCTTCGCGCTGGCGATCAAGCCGACCGTCCGCGACGTTTCGACCCTCGTCGGCAAGCTCCAGGAGGAGGTGAAGGCAAAGGTGAAGCTGCCGGAAGGCTACTTCCTCAAGTTCGAGGGAGAGTTCCAGGCGCAGGAGGATGCCACCCGGCGGATCTCGATCTTCACCGGCGTCATCCTGCTGGTGATCGGCTTCCTGCTTTACGGCTATTTCCGTACGCCCTTCTTCGCGATCCAGGTGCTCTGCGATATCCCGCTCGCGATCGTGGGCGGACTGGTGCTGACCTACTTCAAACTGAACAACATCAGCATCGCCACGCTGGTCGGCTTCATCGCCGTGGCCGGTGTGGCGGCACGGAACAGCATCATGCTGATCAGCCACTACCTCCACCTGATGCAGCACGAGGGGGAGAAATTCACGAAGGCGATGGTGATCCGCGGCACGAAGGAACGGCTCGTTCCGGTGCTGATGACCGCGTTGTCCGCGGGCATCGGTCTCATCCCGCTGGTAATGGCGGCCGATCAACCGGGCAAGGAGATCCTGCACCCGGTGGCCGTGGTCATCGTGGGCGGACTGGTCACCAGCACGCTCTTAGGGCTGGGGGTGACTCCCGCGGTCTTCTTTACCTTCGGGCGGAAGGCCGCCGCCAAGTCCATCGAACTCGAATCCGCAGCATCCCACTGAATTTCCAGAGCCGAAGCCCGTCTCATCGAAGAGCGCACGCCAAGGCGAATCCTGACAACACCGACAATCGACAACCAAGAAACCATATGAAAACCAACATCAGCATCCTGCTCGCCGTCTTCGGCCTCGTCTTCTCCCCGGCCCTTCGCGCCGCAGAACACGACCACGACCACAAGGAAGGCGAAGCCAAGGAGCACGTCCATGAACACGGCAAGAAGGAAGCCGGCCCGAACGGCGGACGGATCGTTACCTCCACCGAGCCGCACTTCGAGTTTTTCGTCACGCCGGAGCGCAAGGTGAAGATCACCTTCCTCGGCGAGGACGGCAAGCCGGTCGCCCTGAAGGAGCAAACCGTCACCGCGATCGGTGGCGAGCGTGCGAAGCCGACCAAGCTCGCCTTTGCCAAGGACGGCGAGTCTCTTGTTTCCGACAAGCCGCTACCCGAAGGCAAGGAGCTGCCGATCGTGCTTCAGGTGAAAATGGCTCCGGACGCGAAGACCGTGACGGAGAAGTTCAACGTCAACCTCGCCGATTGCCCGACCTGCAAGTTCAAGGAGTACGCCTGTGTCTGCGAGCACGGTCATGAAGGGCATGATCACGGCCACAAGGGTCACGACCATTGATTTTGCCCGGATTTCGCGGGCGGCACCGGCGTGATGGCCGCCCGCACTACGGGAATATCACCTTGACCCGATACTCCCATAGGTGCGACTTGTTCCAGTGATGCGACGGGCGATTGCAGCATTCCTGCTGGCCTGCCTCGGGATGATGCTCCCGCTGGCAGCCGCTCCCGTGCGCATTTGCCTGATCGAGAACAAGATCATGGAGGCGGGGGACAAGCCCTGCTGCCCGAAGTGCAAGAAGGAGACGAAGCACGATTCCGGGTGTTGTGTGCAGTTGGAGGAACTTCCCGATGCCCCGCTGGCGGGATTTCCTGAGGGAGTGCCGCCCTTGACGGTGGTGGATCTTCCGCCGCAGACCTTCCTCCTGCCACCGGTGGCGCTGGTTCCGGTGGAATTGTTTTCCGCCGCTGCGCCGATCCGCGGGCCGGACGAGCCCTGCAGGCTGCGGGCGAAATTGGGAGTGTGGAGACTGTGAAGCGCCGGCCTTGAGCCGTCGTCCGGTCGCGTTCCGGCGGCCGTTTCACCGCCCTTGAAGGGGCGTCCTCTCTCCCGATTTCACCATGACTCCATCCCTTGATTCGCTCACGCGCCGTGAGCCCGAAACCCGGGCCGTCCGCCGGATACCCGCCTGGGTGATCCCGCTGGGGCTGCTTGCGGGCTTCGCCTTGCTCTTCCTCGCCCTCTTCCGCGACCGGTTGCTGCCCGCACCGGCAGTGACCACCGCCATCGTCCTCGCGACCTCGAGCCAGGAGGGCGAGGCTGCTACGACCTCAAACAGCGGCAGCATGCTCTTCCAAGCCAGCGGCTGGATCGAACCCGATCCCCTGCCGGTGAAGGCGACCGCACTAATCGACGGCGTGATCGACCAAGTCCATGTACTCGAAGGCCAGGCGGTGAAACAGGGCGAGTTGCTGGCAACCTTGATCGATGCCGACGCCAAGCTCGCGCTCGCCTCGGCCGAACGAAGCCATGCCGCGCTCGTCTCCGACCGCACCGCCCACCGCGCGATGGTGGAGACCTTGAAGAAGAGGCTGCAAGGGATGGTCACGCGAATCGCGGCCGCAAAGACATCGCAAGACGAAGCGGAAGACCGGTATTCCCGGGTGAAGGATCTCAAGGGAGCGATCTCCACCGCCGATGTCGTCTCCGCGCGGCTCCGCTACGAGCGGGAACGTTCGCTGCATTTGTCGGCGCAATCGGAAGCCGCGGAACTCGAAGCGGAGATCAACCGGGTGAATCTGGAAACCGACGCCAGGTCCGACCAGATCGAAGTCGCCGCCGTCGCCGTCCAGCAGGCCAAGCTCGCCTTGGACCGAACCCGGATCGCATCTCCCATCTCCGGACGGGTCCTGCGCCTGGCGGCGGCACCGGGGCAAAAGAAGATGCTGCTGATGGACGACCCCGATAGCTCGACCATCGCCATCCTCTACGACCCGGCGAAACTCCAGGTCCGGGTGGACGTGCCACTTGCGGATGCGGCAAGGCTTAGCGTGGGGCAGAAGACAAAGGTCCGCTGCAGTCTCCTGCCCGACACGATCTTCCCGGGTGAAGTGACCCGCATCACCGGGGAGGCGGACCTGCAGCGGAACACCCTGCAGGCAAAGGTGCGGATCGAGAATCCCACCGAGCAATTGCGGCCCGAGATGCTCTGCCGCGTGGAATTCCTGGGCAGCGATGCGGCGGGCTCCGGCACCACGGGATCCTTGACCTCCTGGGCACCGGAAAGCGCCGTCGAGAACGGAAGCGTGTGGGTCTGCGATCCGGAGACGAAACGGGTCACCAAGCGCGCCGTGCAGGCCACCGTGGAAAAACGGGAGGGCATGGTGCGGATCGCCGCAGGTCTTCGTCCCGGCGAACAAGTCGTCGTCTCCCCGCAAGGCCTGCGCGAGGGCCAGCGGGTCAAACCAAAGATGCCATGACCGAGATCATGATCCATTGCCGCGGCATTTCGAAGAGCTACCGGAAAGGCAGCACGGTCGTCACACCCTTGGAAAAGCTCGACCTGGAAGTGGCCAAGGGCGAGTTCCTGGCGCTCATGGGCCCTTCGGGTTCCGGGAAAACCACGCTGCTCAACCTGCTGTCCGGGATCGATTCGCCGAGCGAGGGTTCGCTGCTCATTGGCGGTAAGGACATCGCAACCTTCTCCCGGCGCGAGCTGACGAAGTGGCGCGCGAACCACGTGGGCTACATCTTCCAGCTCTATCACCTCGTGCCCGTGCTGAGCGCCTTCGAGAACGTGGAACTTCCCCTGTTGCTCGCTCCGATGTCGCGCAAGGAGCGGCGTTCACGGGTGGAGTCCGCGCTCGAACTCGTCGGACTCGGGAACCGCATGCACCACACGCCTTCCGAACTTTCCGGCGGCCAGGAGCAGCGGGTCGCCATCGCCCGGGCCCTGGTGGCGAACCCCGAATTGCTGGTGGCAGACGAGCCGACCGGCGACCTCGACCGTGAATCGGCAATCCGGATCCTCGACCTGTTGCGACAGCTTTCCAGCGACCACGGCAAGACCATCGTGATGGTAACGCACGACCCCCGTGCCGCGGAAGCTGCCGACCGAACCCTGCATCTGGAGAAAGGCCAGCTCATCCTACCATGAGTGCCGTCCTCAACCTACTACGTTTATCGTGGGTTCAGCTCACGCGCCACAAGGTGCGCTCGCTGCTCACAATCCTCGGCGTGGCGACCGGGATGTTTCTCTTCACCGCGGTGGAATCGCTCCAGAGCGCGCTGGCGAAGGCCACGGAGGAGACGGCGGCGGACACGACGCTGGTGGTCTACCGCCAGAACCGCTTCTGTCCTTCCGCGAGCAAGCTGCCCGAACACTATGCCGACGAGATCCGGCGGATCCCCGGGGTGCGAGAGGTGATCCCCGTGCAAATCGTTGTGAACAACTGCGGTGCCTCGCTGGACGTGATCACCTTCCGAGGTGTTCCGGACGATCAGCTCGAGAAATTCGCTCCCGAGATCCGTGTGATCGCGGGCAGCATGCAGGAGTGGAAGGACCGTGGTGACGGCGCCTTGCTCGGCGAAGTGTTCGCGAACCGCCGCGGCCTGAAGCCCGGGGACCGCTTCGATGGTGCCGGTGTCACCGTGACCGTGGCGGCGATCATCGATTCGCCTTTCCCTCAGGACAACAATGTCGCCTACGTGAAGCTGCCTTTCCTGCAGCGCGCGTCCAAGATCGGCTTGGGGACGGTCACGCAATTCAACGTGCGGGTGAATGCATCGAAGGATCTGACACCGGTCGCGAAGGCGATCGACGAACAGTTCCAGTCCGACTCCCAGCCCACGGACACCCGGCCGGAGAAGGCGTTTTTCGCGGAGTCCGCCTCGCAGTTGATTCAATTGATCGGCTTCACCCGCTGGCTCGGCATCGGCGCGGTGATCGCGGTGGCGGCGCTGGTCGCGAATTCGTTGCTGCTGGTGGTGCGGGGG
Source organism: uncultured Haloferula sp. (assembly GCA_946481625.1). The sequence continues at coordinate 5,124 of CAMLOZ010000237.1, forward strand.
CGGGTGAAGGAGAATGCGGTGCTGCGCACGCTCGGGTATCCGGGCCGGGCGATCGGCTGCCTCGTGGTGAGCGAGGGCGGCATGCTCGGCTTGGCGGGAGGGATCGCCGGCGTGCTTCTCTCGGCGGGCTTCCTCCATTGGCAGAGTTTCACCATGGGCAACGAGGGGCAGACCTTGTCCGTGCAGCCGGACCTGATGGTGATCCTTACGGGTATCGCCGCCGCCTTGCTGTTAGGCATTGTTGCCTCGCTTTGGCCCGCCGTGCAGGCGATCCGCCAGCCCATCGTGAAGAACCTGAGAAGCTGACATGCTGCCGCTAACCTATGCCGTGCGGAATCTCTTCCGCTCGAAAGGCCGCCTGCTCCAGACCGTCGGAGGCAGCGCGCTGGTGGTCCTGCTGGTCATGGCCGCGGTCGCAATCAATACTGGGATGAAGAAAGTGCTTTCCGCCTCGGGCTCACCCCACAACGTCCTCCTCGTCGGCGCGGGATCGGAGGAAAGCATCCAGCGCAGCGAAGTTCCGGAGAGCGCCGCCGGAATCGCGGAGGCAGCGGTGCCCGGCATTTCCGAAGCGCTCGGCGTGCGCGCGGTTTCTACGGAGATCCACTACATGGCTCCGGTGGATGTGGCGGGCGGCGAGCGCAGACAGGCACTCATCCGCGGCGTGACGCCCCAGGCGCTGCGCGTGCATCCGGAAGTGCGCATCATGGAGGGACGCTTTCCCTCGGCAGGAGAGGCAATGGCGGGTCGTCTGGCGTGGAAGAAACTCGGCCTTCCGGAAGGCGATCTCAAGGTTGGGAGTTCGATGATCCTCGACGGACAGAAGCTCGCGATCTCTGGAATCTTCTCCGCTCCCGGCACCGTGCTGGAGTCCGAGCTGTGGGCCACCCTGAGCGACCTGCGCGTGCTGGCCAAGCGCGACACGGTGTCCTGCGTCACCT
>CAMLOZ010000238.1 GCA_946481625.1 uncultured Haloferula sp.
AAGGTACTGATCCATAGTTTCCGCGTACTGGACCAGTTGATGCTCGCCACCGCGGCCACTTTGATTATCTATTTCCGTCCCGAAATCGCCTTGCGCGGCGGGACGCTTGCCACGCCCGCCACGTACCGTTTCGCGGATACGATCGGGATGCTGTTGCTGGCCCTCGGCTGGGTCGGCATTTTCGCCTACTGCATCCGTTACAAGGCCGACCGCTTCGTCGCCCTCAAGACCCAGCTCAAGGATCTGCTCAAGGCCACCAGCCTTGCTTCCTTCTGGCTGGCCGTGGTGTGCGGAGTCTTCAAGGTCCGCAGCATCACCACGGAGAACGTCTTCCTGTTCTTCGCGGTGGTGAGCGTGGCCGGGGTGGTCAGCCGCCTGGCCCTCCGCATGATGTTGATGAGCGCCCGGCGCTCGGGCTACAACTACCGCTTCCTCCTCGTGATCGGAGCGAACGCCCGTGCGAACGAGGTGGTTTCCCGCATCGATGCCCGGCAGGAGCTCGGCTACAAGATCGTCGGCTTCGTCGCTGAAAACGAAGCGGCCCGCGACAGCTGGGCGGAGACTCCCGGCAACCGGGGCGAAGTGCTGGGCCTGCTTTCGGACCTCCAGTCCGTGCTCAAGCGCGAGCGCGTGGACGAGATGATCGTCTGCCTGCCGGTCGATTCCCGCTTCAGCGACATCGTGAAGGTGGTCCAGCACGCCCGCGACCTCGGCGTGGTCGTCCGCTTGATGCCCGACCTCGAGGACGGATCGCTGTTCAAGAGCCTGCACTTGGAAGAGTTCGAGGGCGAGCACGTCGTCACCCTCTTCCGCGAGCAGATGCTGCTGCAGCTTCTCGCGAAGCGGGCGGTCGATACGGTGGTATCGCTCACCGCCCTGATCGTCCTCGCGCCGCTGATGATCACGGTGGCGATCCTGATCAAGGTCACCAGCCCCGGTCCGGTGTTCTTCGCCCAGGATCGGGTCGGGATGAACCAGCGCCGCTTCCGGATCTACAAATTCCGCTCCATGGTCGTGGATGCGGAGGCGAAGAAGAAGGATCTCGCCCACCTCAACGAGATCTCCGACGGCCCGGCCTTCAAGATGAAGAACGATCCGCGGATTACCAAGATCGGCCGCTTCATCCGCAAGACCAGCATCGACGAGCTGCCGCAGCTCTTCAACGTGCTGCACGGCGAGATGAGCCTGGTCGGCCCGCGCCCGCCGCTGCCGGAGGAAGTGAAGAAGTACGAGTGGCTGTTCCGCAAGCGCCTCTCGGTGAAGCCCGGCATCACCTGTGTCTGGCAAATCAGCGGCCGGAGCAACATCACCTTCGAGCGCTGGATGGAGATGGACAACGAGTACATCGAGAACTGGTCGATCTGGCTCGATATCAAGATCCTCTTCAAAACGATTCCCGCCGTGCTTCTCGGCCGCGGTGCCGCCTGATCCTCCCTCACGGTCATGTCCCGCACGAAACCGAAAGTCCTCGCGATCGCCTCGGGTGGCGGCCACTGGGTGCAGCTCTTGCGCCTGCGGCCCGCCTTCGAGGGCTGCGACGTCGTCTTCGCCACGGCGAAGGAAGGCTACCGCTCCGATGTGGGCGGCGCGGAGTTCCGCGTGATCACGGATGCCAACCGCTCGAACAAGATCGGCCTGCTGAAGTCCGCCTGGAGCATCTTCAAGCTGATCCGCACCGAGCGTCCGGACGTGATCGTTTCCACCGGCGCCGCCCCCGGCTTCTTCGCGCTGAAGATGGGGAAGCTCGTCGGCATCCGCACGATCTGGGTGGATAGCATCGCCAACGCGGAAGAACTCTCGATGTCGGGGGCCAAGGCCGGCTCCTGTGCCGATCTCTGGCTCACCCAGTGGCCGCACCTCGCCCGCGAAGGCGGTCCCACCTATTTCGGCAACGTACTATGATTCTAGTAACCGTAGGAACCGACATGCCCTTCGACCGGATGATGAAGGTCGTGGACCAGTGGGCCGCCGAAAGCGGGCGGAAGGACGTTTTCGCCCAGATCGGCGAGGGCGGCTGGGAGCCGCGTCACATCCCGTTCGTGAATTTCTTCGATCCGGCCGAGTTCAAGCAGCGCTTCGCGGAGGCGCGGCTGATCATCGGCCACGCGGGCATGGGTACCATCCTCTCCGCGCTGCTGCACGGGAAGCCGATCCTGGTGATGCCGAAGCTGGCGCGCCTGGGCGAGCACCGGAACGAACACCAGACCGCTACCGCGAAGCGGATGATGGCGCTGGGCAACGTGAACGTCGCCTTCGACGAGGAGGAGATGCGTGCCAAGCTCGCGGCGGTCGATAACTTGCAAGCGCGCGGGCCGATCGCCCCTTATGCTTCCGGGCCGCTGGTCGAAGGGATCCGGAATTTCATCTTCAACGGAAAGGGGACGCCGCCGTGAAGTCCCCGCTTGCCAAAGCCCTCTCCGCGGCCTGCTCGGTGTTGGACCCGCGGAACTACCTGCACGCCCTGCGCTTGATCCACTACTACGGGTACAGTCATGTCGCGCCCCGGCGGAAGTTGCGGGCGGGGAAGGGCACGGGGATTTCACCGAACGTCTCCTTCCGCAATGGCGAGCGGATCGAGATGGGTCATGATTGCCACATCGGCGAGCGTTGCCATCTCTGGGCCGGGGATTCCACCGGCCGCATCATCCTCGGCAACTACGTCTCGCTCGCGCCGGACGTCTTCATCACCGCCTCCGACTACAAGTTCGAGGCCGGCAAGCCCTTCCGCCAGCAGCCGAAGAACGAACGCGACATCCGCATCGGCAATGACGTGTGGCTCGGTGCCCAGGTCGTCGTCACCGCCGGCGTGACCATCGGCGACGGCTGCATCGTAGGAGCCGGTGCCGTCGTCACCAAAGATCTCCCCCCCGGCTCGATCGCCGCGGGAGTCCCTGCCCGGGTTATCGGCAAACGTGAACCTGCTCTAGCTTGAATCACCCCCCATGAAAGCTGACGTAGCTATTGTCATCGTGTCCTACAATTCGGAGGACCACATCGGAGCCTGCCTCGATAGCGTTTTCGCGCAGAGGAAGGCGGTCAACCAACAGGTCATCGTGGTCGATAACGACTCCCGCGACGGCACCGTCGAGTTCATCCGCAAGAACTATCCCGCCGTCGAACTGGTCCTGCCGGGCGAGAACCTCGGCTTCGCGAAGGGCGTGAACCTCGGCGTGAAGCATGCCGATGCCGAGTTCGTCCTGCTGCTCAATCCGGACACCGAGATCCTGGAGAATGCCGTGGACACGATCGTCGAGTTCGCGCGGAAGAATCCCGGTCACGGCCTCTATGGCGGCCGCACCTTGCGTCCGGACGGCAGCCTCGAGCCATCTTCGTGCTGGGGCCTGCCCAGCTTGTGGAGCATGACCCTCTTCGCCTTCGGCCTCACCACCCTCGCCCCGCGCAACCGCTTCCTCGATCCCGAATCGCTGGGCAACTGGCAGCGCGACACGGTCCGCGAGGTTGGCGTGATCACCGGCTGCTTCCTCCTCAGCCCGCTCGAAGTCTGGAACAAGCTGGGCGGCCTCGACGAACGCTACTTCATGTATGGCGAGGACGCGGATCTGGCGATGCGCGCCCACCAGGCCGGCTACCGGCCCGTCATCTGCCCGGATGCCAAGCTCGTCCACGAGGTCGGCGGCTGCTCGGACACCCCGGTTCACAAGACGATGCTGCTTTACCGCGGGAAGGCGAGCCTGGTGCGCTTCCACTGGTCGGGACTCTCCCGTTCGCTCGGCCTGTTCTTCCTGGCCACCGGCACCGGCCTGCGGGCCGCGATCAGCAAGATCCGCTCCAGCCCGGGCCGCAATGACAGCGCCGGACGCTGGCAGACGCTCTGGCGCGAACGCGAGGACTGGCTCCAGGGCTACGGCACCGGCAATGCCGCCTGATGCCGGGTCCCCGGTCCAAGGCTTACACTCCCTTCCGATCACACCCATGATCAGCGTCGTTATTCCCAGCTACAACCGCCGCGACTGCGTCGTGGCCCTCCTCCGCGATGTCTTCGCCCAGCAGGCCGTGGACTTTGAAGTCATCGTCGTGGACGACTGTTCGCCGGACGACAGCGTGGAGACTTTCCGCCGCGAGTTCCCGCAGGCGAAGATCTTCGTGAACGAAAAGAACGGCGGTCCGGCCGTGACCCGCAACCGCGGCATCCGCGAGGCCAAGGGCGATATTGTGGTCGGCTTCGACAGCGATGTGACCATCCCCGATGTCCGCCTGCTGCTGAAGGTCGCGAACCGTTTCAACGAGCATCCGCAGGTGGACGGCCTCGCTTTCCGCCTGCTCAAGCCGGACGGCAAGTCGGAGGACACCCCCCGCTGGTGGCATCCGGTCCCGATCGCCAGCTTTGCCGACAAGCAGTTCTACACCTCCTATTTCAGCGGCACGGCTTATGCCTTCCGGCGGGATGCCCTGGTGAAAGCCGGCATGTATCCGGAGATCCTCTACATGCACTACGAGGAGGTGGAGCTCGCCTACCGGATCCTCGACGGGGGAGGGGAGATCCTGCATTGCCCGGATTTGGTCGCCCTCCACCATGCCAACGAGGTCTCCCGGCGCAGCGAAGTGACCGTCTTTTACAAGCCGCGGAACCAGATTTTGCTGGCCGCTGCCTGCCTGCCGGGCTTTTCGGCCGTCCAGTATGTCGTTCCGCGGGTCATTTACCAATTCGCCAAGGCCTGTCGCGGCGGCCATGTGAAGGATTTCTTCCGCGCGATGCGTTCCGCCCGGACCCTGCTCCCGACCTTGCTTCGGAGTCGTAAGCCATTGAAAAATCAAACTTTGCAACGAATCGTCCAAATGAAACACGGCCTTGTCCCGTGAGTGAATCTCTCCAACGGAATTCAACCGGGGTGGCGCGGAATTCGCTGCACCCGCAGGGCTCAAAGCCCGATTGAAGCGGGATCGCGCGGGCTAGGGAATCTACGCTGAAGCAGTCTTTGAAGGCAGTTCCATCTTGCTAACAGATCGCCCGGATGGACTCTAGGCTTCTCAAAACTGAAAAAACTCGTATTTTTCAGATCTCTTAAAAATCGAATCGAAAAATTTTGCCGGACAGGCACCGGAAATTTGCCGGTGAACAGATGGACCGGGGTCATTTTCCTGAACCGCAGGGATGGCCGCCGGTTTTGAGATGCAGGTGGAACCTCCCGCTTCCTGTGCCTCCGGCCGAAGCCCAGAGAACCTCGGAAACCAAACCGAACCCGTTCATGAGAATCAAAGCCTGCCTATCACTACTACTCGCCCTCGTTGCGATGCCTTTCACGGCACTCGCGACTCCGGAGCGTGTCCCGTCCTTCGGTCCGAACGGCTCCCACTGGCCGGAGAAGATCCCGACCCCCTTCATGTACGACAACACGGTGGCAAACATCGTGGAAGTCCCCTGTAGCTGGACCGCGATCAAGAATGCGCTCCAGGCCGTCACCGCCAGCCAAGCCAATAGCGGCACCCTGATCCTCGTCGCGCCCGGGACACTGGCCGGTAACGGGAGTTCGAGCGGCTCGGTCCCGGTGCTGGAGAGCATCGGCTCGGCCTCGTGGGGGCAGCGCGTGACGGTTGCACCGCGCGATGGCTACGGTTCGGTCACGTGGACCGGCGGTGTACGCTTTCTCAAGGTCTTCGGTGTTTGCTTCGCCGGTTTCGAGTCCGCCGGTTCCACTCCCAGCGGGGTGAAGATGCAGGGCTGCCGGCGCTCCGCGCTCGCTTGGATCAAGTGCACGGGTCACCTCGGGGTTTACGGCACGGACGGCTTCGTGACCGAAGGAATCGAGCTGGTCGAGGTCGTCCAGCCCGACCACTACCTCGTCAATGACGACTCGGCCGACTTCTATGCGGGCGGCGGGGGCTTCACGGACTGGCGTTTCGACGGGTGCTACCATGCCCCGCGCTTCTTCATCGCCGGCAGCTATCCCAACGGCAAGCCCCACACCGACACGCTGCAGTTCGCGGCGGCGGGTGGCGGCAGCTATTCGAACATGTATTTCCGCGACACCGCGGTGTTCTCCGCGAACAACTGCTCGATCCAGACCGGCAACCTCGACGGCATGACCTTGGAG